>JBIJAP010000383.1:0-3757 GCA_044345715.1 Rubrivivax sp. | reverse complement strand
CGGGTTGACCTTCTCTTCGCGGTAGATGCGCATCATTTCCTGCTGCATCTGCTGCGGCTTGTCCTTGTAGCGCTCGCGCAGCTCGTTCACCTTGGGCGCCACGGCCTTCATCTTGGCCATGCTGCGGTAGGCGGCGGCGTTCAGCCAGTAGAAGGCGATCTTCAGCACCACGACCAGCGCCACGATCGCCCAGCCCCAGTTGCCGAGCATGCTGTGCAGCTTGTCGAGCAGCCAGAACAGCGGCTTGGCCAGGGTGGTGAACCAGCCGTAGTCCTTGACGAGCTCCAGGCCCGGCGCCAGCGCCGCGAGCTTGTTCTCTTCTTGCGGGCCGGCAAACAGCAGCGCGTCATGTGCCTTGCTGGCGCCCGCGGCCACTTCGCCCAGCGGCAGCACCATCGCCACGGTGTAGTGGTTGTCGGCCACCTTGGCGGTGCGGAACTCGCGCGGGCCTGGTGCCGTGACCACCCAGGCCGATGCGAAGTAGTGCTGCACCATGGCGATCCAGCCTTCGTTGGCGCCCTTCTCGTGGCTGGTGTTGCCCTTGGCGATGTCCTTGAAGTCGATCTTCTGGAACTTCTTGGCCTCGGTGTAGAGCGCCGGCCCGGTGAAGGTGAAGTAGAACTTGCTCTCGCCTTCGGGCGGGTTGCCGTCGCGCGCGAGTTGCAGGTAGAGCTGCGGGTTGATGGCGGCGGCGCCCTGGTTCATCACCTCGTGGCGCACGGTGACGGTGTACTCGCCCCGCTTGAACAAGTAGGTCTTGGCGAGCTTCACGCCATCGACCACCGGCGACTCGAATCGCACCGCCAGCTCATTGGCGCCGGCGGCCAGCGTGCGCTCGCCGGGCTGCAGCGTCATGGCCGTGAAGTGGTTGGGCAGGGTGACGCCAGCGGTGCTGGTGACGAGGCCGGTCTGCGCCACGTACAGGCGCTTCGGGCTTTGCTCGAAGAGCACGACGTTGCTGTCGGGGTTGTTGTAGTCGCGGTGCGCCAGCAGCTCCAGCCGCACCAGGCTGCCGCCGATGCTGTCGAAGCTGGCCTTGACGCGGTCGGTGGTGATGACGATCTGCTCGCTCACCGGCGGCGTGGCGGCCGTGGGCACGGCGGGGCTGGTGGGCGCGGCGCCCGGCGTGGCCGAAGGCACGGCAGCTGCGGTAGCCGGCGCCGGCACGGCGGCAGGCGCCGCCCCGGGGGCGGCACCGGCGGCGGGCGCGGTGGCGGCCGGACGCGTGGGCGCCCCGAACATCGTCGGCTGGCCGGTGTGGCGGTTCCAGGCGTCCCACAGCAGGACGAGCGACATCGTGAAGACCACCCACAGCAGGGTGCGGCGCATATCGGTCATGGCAGGGGATCAGCGAGAGGTTCGGGGCTCGTCGGCAGCCCGGGCACCAAGCCCGAGGCGAGAGAACAGCAGGGGCGGTGCCGTCGGCACCGCGTCGTGGCCGCCGTCGCACCACGGGTGGCAGCGGGCCAAGCGGGCGATGGTGAGGTAGCTGCCGGCGGCGGCGCCGTGGCGGTCGAGCGCGGTCAAGGCGTAGGCGGAGCAGCTGGGCTCGAAGCGGCAGCTGTTGCCGATCCAGGCCTTCAGCAGCAGGCGGTAAGCCTGCACCCCGCCGAGGAGCACACGGCGCGGCAACAGGGCCAGGAACTGGGCCAGGAATCGGAGTGTGGTGTGCAACACGGCAGGCAGTGTCTCAGCGCGCCGTGCCGCTGGCGGCGGATGCGAGCAGCCGTTCGAGTTCAGCACGGGCGCTCAGCGCAAGCAGATCGGAGCGGGCTGAAGGGTAGTCGCGCACCACGAATCCCGCGTGAAGGCGCAACAACCAAAGGCCTTTGGGGAGCGTGGCGGCGTGGCGGTGGAAGCACTCGCGCATCTGGCGCTTCAGCAGGTTGCGCGTGACTGCGCGGCGTGCCTGGCGCTTGGGCACGATGCAGCCCAGCCACTGCGTGGCGGGCAAGTTGTCCACATCTCCTGACACAGCTTGTCCATCACCTGTGGATAACCCGCCGGCCTCAGCCCTGGCCAACGCCCGAGCCGATGGCGCGGGCGCCCCGAGGACGTGGTGAACAGCGAAGTGAGCACTCCGCCCGCGTGAGCGGGTGGTGAGCAAGCGCTCGAATTCGGCCTTGTGCACAAGGCGCGACACTTGGCAAGCGGACTGCAAACGGACTGCAGAGGGCGCCAGGCGCCGCGGGCTCAGACGCCCAGGCGCTTGCGGCCCTTGGCGCGGCGCGCGTTCAGCACGGCACGGCCACCACGGCTCTTCATGCGCACGAGGAAACCGTGCGTGCGGGCGCGACGGATCTTGGAAGGTTGATAGGTGCGCTTCATGGCAGGCCTGCTGGGTTGGTGTGGCCACGTACCGGGTGGGTCTGGCCGGGGTGCTGAGGGCCCGGTACGACACCCGCTGCCATTTTTGTAGGCTGCGGCTCGATTCGGGAAACCCACGATTACAGCAAAAATGCCCTTTCCGGTCAAACACTTGCATGCCAACTGCTGCAATCCCACGGGGATTGACAGGCTCGCGATTGGTGTGGATAACTGCGGTCCGCCGGCGCTGGGGGATGTGTCAGCTGGCGGCTCCTACAAGAAGATGTCCACAATGAGCCTAGAACTATGGCAGCGTGCCTGCGAGCGCTTGGCGCTCGAGCTGCCTGAACAGCAATTCACGACCTGGATCCGTCCGCTGAGCAGTGCGGTCACGGTCACGCAGGCCGACACAAGCGTGGCCGGCACTACCGCCGCGGACGGCACCGCAGACGGTGCCGATGTGCCCGCGGCGGGCGCCATTACGGTTGCCGTGCGCGTGCCCAACCGCTTCAAGCTCGACTGGATCCGGTCGCAATACGCCCACCGCATGGAAGCCGCGCTGAGCGAGGCCGCTGGCGCGCCCGTGCGGCTCGAGCTCTCGGTGGCACCGCAGCGCGCCGAGAGCCCGGCCATGCCGCTGCGCCGTCCGTCGCCCACCTCGGCGGCCACGCTGGCGGTCGATGCCTTGGCAGCCGACGCCGCCGGCATGCTCACCCGCGGCGCCGGCGATCCGGGCGGCCAAGGCGTCCAGAACGCGGCTCAGGGTTCAGCCCAAGGCCCGGCCCCCGGCCGTGCACTCCCGGCCAGCCTGCACCGGCTGAACACCGCACTCACCTTCGACACCCTGGTGGCAGGCCGCGCCAACCAGATGGCCCGCACCGCGGCGCTGCACGTGGCCGGCGCGCCGGGCGCCATGTACAACCCGCTGTTCATCTACGGTGGCGTGGGCCTGGGCAAGACGCACCTGGTTCACGCCGTCGGCAACGCGCTGCTGAAAGACCGGCCCGACGCCCGCGTGCTGTACCTGCACGCCGAGCAGTTCATCTCCGACGTCGTCAAGAACTACCAGCGCAAGACCTTCGACGAGCTCAAGGCCAAGTACCACAGCCTCGATCTGCTGCTGATCGACGACGTGCAGTTCTTCGCCGGCAAGGACCGCACCCAGGAGGAGTTCTTCAACGCCTACGAGGCGCTGCTGTCCAAGAAGGCGCACATCATCATGACCAGCGACACCTACCCCAAGGGCCTGGTCGACATGGACGAACGCCTCACCAGTCGCTTCGACAGCGGGCTGACGGTGGCCATCGAGCCGCCCGAACTTGAAATGCGCGTCGCCATCCTGCAGCGCAAGGCGCTGGCCGAGGGCAGCGAGATGCCCGAGGACGTGGCCTTCTTCGTGGCCAAGAACGTGCGTGCCAACGTGCGCGAGCTCGAAGGCGCGCTGCGCAAG
>JBIJAP010000384.1:0-3757 GCA_044345715.1 Rubrivivax sp. | reverse complement strand
GACGCTCGCGGCCCTGGCCAACGCCTTGCGCACCGACGCGCTGCAGATCGAGCCACTGCTCGACGTGCTGGCGCAGCTGGACTGGGTGCAGCTCCTCGACGAGGGCGATGCCCCGCGCCATGTGCTGCTGGTCGATCTCGCGGCCACCGACGTGGCGCCGCTGGTGCGCCGCACGCTGCTGCAACCCGGCGAGGCCAGCGCGGCCTTCTTCCAGCGCAGCGGGCTCTCGACGATGACGCTGGCCCAGGCTTTGGCCCGATGAACGCGATGCCGGATTCCCGCCCGACGCCGACACCGTAGGCCACCCGCCGCCCGCTGATGCTGGGCCTGCCGGCCCTGCTGCTGGGCTGTGGCGGTGCGGCGGAGAGCCACCACCGCCACCGCTCGAAGGTACGCTCGACGCCCGCATCCTGCGCGCCAGCCGCATCGGCGTGGACAGCGGCCTGCGCATGTACCTGCCGCCTCTGACGGCCGGCCCGCGCGAGAACCTGCCGATCGTCTATGCGCTGGATGGCGAGGCCGGGTTCGGCACCCTGGTGCGCAGCGTCGAGAGCAGCCGTACGCGGGCCGTGCTGGTGGGCATCAACAGCGTGGCGCGCCGCAACCTCGACTTCGTGCCGCCCAACACCTGCACCGCCGGCGGTGGCGGGCAGGCGCTGTACCTCGACTTCCTGAGCAACGAAGTCCTGCCGTACATCGAGGGCCTGTTCGGGGGCGACCCCCGCCAGCGCGTGCTGTTCGGCCATTCGCACGGCGGCAGCTTCGTGCTGTACGCGCTGCTGGCCGAGGCCCCCGGCAGCCAGGCCTTCCGCGGCTACATTGCCTGCGACGCGTCGCTGGGCTGCCTGTTCGACACCGCCATGCTCTGGCAGGACCGCTACGACGTGTTGACGAACGTGCCCTACGCCGACGCGCTGGCCGCGCGCCGTTTCGAGGGCTTCGGGTTTCAGCCGCAGGCCTGCAGCGGCAGCCACAGCGGCATCGTGCCGCAGGCCATCGCCGACGGCCTGGCCTATGTGCGCAGCAGCGGCTGAAGCAGCCCGCGGCCCAGGCTCACGCGCCCGGGCTCACTCGGCCTTGCGGCGTAACACCGAGGACAGCTTGGTGTCTTCCGGGTAGTGGTAGACGATGCGCCCGTTACGCCACTCGCCGAGCCAGATCATGCGGTCGGAGAAGGCGTCGTGGTCGTCAGGCGTGAACGGGCGGTCGAAGGTGGTGACGACGCCGCGGTAGGGCTCCTGCAGGTTCTCGAGCGCCGCCTTCAGCACCGGCCCCTGGGTGTTGCCGCGGGTCTGGAACAGGGTCCGCAGCATCAGGTGCACGGCGTCGTAGCTCTGCGCCGCCGCCATCAGGCTGCCGATGGGCCGCTCGGTCGGGTGCATGCGGGTGTAGCGCGCGATGAAGGACGCGCGCCGTTCGTTCGCCCCGTCCTGGATGATGCTCTGCGCCATCAGCGTGCCCTCCAGCGCCGCGGCGCCGGCGTCCCTGAGCACACTCGAGAAGCTCAGCGGCCAGGGCGCGAAGTAGGGCACGTTCCAGCCCAGCGCGGCACGGCTCTTCACCGCTACCGCCTGCTCGGGCCCTACGGTGTAGTTGATGACGGCGTCGGCGCCGGCCGCGCGCGCGGCCCTCAATACATCGGTCAGGTCGCGCACGCCGAGGTCGAAGCGGCCGACGTAGACCGGGGTGATGTTGCGCCGGGCGAGTTCAGCGGTGAGGTCCTTGATGCCGCCATCGCCGTAGCCGGTGCGGTCGGCCAGCAGCGCCACCTGGCGCAGGCGCCGCCGCTCCACCACTTCGCGCACCAGGAACCGGGCGTTCATGTGGTCGGCCGGCGCGATGCGGAACACGTGGCTCTGCGCGGGCGGCGTCTTGGTGGTGACGGCCGTGCCCGTCGAGCACGGCACCATCAGCAGGTGCTTCGCCGACTCGAACACGTCCAGCGCGCGCAACGCCACGCCGGTGTTGCAGAAGCCGATCGTGTAGGCCACCTTCTCCTTGAGCACCAGGTCCTCGGCGGCCGCGCGGCCGGCGTCGGGGTTGGCCTTGTCGTCGCGCACCACCAACTCCAGTGGCCGGCCGAGGTAGCCACCGACGGCGTTGATCTCCGCCAGCGCAAGCTCGGCGCCGTTGCGCACGCTGGTGCCGAAGTCGGCCGAGCCACCCGACAGCGGCGCGATCAGGCCGATGCGGATCGGGGCCGGCGTCTGCGCCAGGGCGGCAGGCAGCAGCGCGGCCGCAGCGAGCACGGCCAGCGCGGCACGGCGCACGAGGTCTGCAGCGGACATGGGCGCGTTCTCCAGCGCGGCACCGCCCGGCCTCCCGGGGCGGAAGGCCGACGGCAGCGAGCCCGCATTCTGGGAATCAGAGTCGCCACCCGGTTAAGGGTAAACGCCAGGGCGTCTCGACAGACCGGCTACGTCCGCGGCTTGTGTCACGCGACGTCGACCAGCCTCGGGGCATGCCCCCGGGTCAGGCCAGGGCTGCGCGCAGCGCGGCCAGCGTGGCCTCGGGGGCCTCGGTCATCAGGTTGTGGCCGGCAGGCACGTCGTGCACCTGCGCCTTCAGCGCCGTGGCCATGGCGCGGGCGGCTTTCGGCCACGTCATCGCGTCGCTGTCGCCCAGCACGAAGTGCACGGGGCCGTTCACCTTTGCCGCCGCGGCCTCGCCGCCGCGGTAGCGGTCGCAGATCGAGAACTCGTGGTGGAACAGGTTGTGCGTGGTGCAGCCGTCCTGCATGCGGTGCATGAGTGCGCGGTTGCCGCCGTGCAGCCACATGCCCGGCCCCGGGTACGAAGGCTTGGGTGCGAGCGACGAAAACGACCACGAGGTGACCATGTCGATGGCGCGTGGCGGGTCGTCGCGGGCGGTGTTCAGCAGCAGCTCCGACACCTGCATCGGGTAGGCCGTGCCCATCATCACCAGCCGGCGCACGCGCTCGGGCGCGCGGCCGGCGGCTTCGAGCGCGATCAGCGAGCCCATGCTGTGGCCCACGAGAACGGCCTCGGGCACGCCGGCGGCATCGAGCAGCGCCAGCAGCCAGCCCGCCAGGGCCTCGACGTCGGCCAGTGGCGGGCCTTCGCTGCCGCCGTGCGCCGGCAGGTCGACGGCCAGCACGGCGTGGCCGTGGTGCGCG
Organism: Rubrivivax sp.; assembly: GCA_044345715.1. Taxonomy (GTDB): domain Bacteria; phylum Pseudomonadota; class Gammaproteobacteria; order Burkholderiales; family Burkholderiaceae_C; genus Rubrivivax. Next base: position 621 of record JBIJAP010000384.1, on the reverse strand, counting down.
CACCAGCGGGCCAGCAGGTTCCAGCAGCTGTGGTCGTGCAGGGCGCCGTGCACGAACACGACGCAGGGCAGGGCGGGGTCGAAGGGCTTGCCGCCCGTGTACGCGTAGGCCGGGCGGCCCTGGACGCTGAGCTTCATGTCGGGTTCTCCTGCTCGCGCACCCAGGCAAACAGCAGGGTGTCGCGGATGGCACCGCCGAGGTTGGGGCGCACGTGGGCCTTGCGCATCAGTCCCTCGCGCTGCAGGCCGGCCGCCTGCAACACCTGGGCCGAGGCGGCGTTGGCGGCGTCGCAGGTGGCCCACAGGCGCACCAGCACACGCTGGCGTTGCAGCCACGCGGTCAGCAGCGCGGCGGCCTCGCTGCCGTAACCCTGGCCCCAGTGCGCGCGGCCGAAGACGTAGCCGAAGTCGGCCGTGTGGCCGCGAGGTCTGAAGGCGATGGTGCCCAGCGCCACGCCATCGGCCTTGCGCACGACGAGGTACTGGTGCTCCTGGCCCCGCACCCAGCGCTCGTCGACGGCCTGCATGTGCACTCGCACCTCGGCGGCGCTGCCCGGATGCGGCCAGTCGAGGTAGCGCATCACCTCGGCGTCGTCGAGCAGCGCGAACAGGGCCGCCGCAT
>JBIJAP010000381.1:0-3765 GCA_044345715.1 Rubrivivax sp. | reverse complement strand
GCAGCATCTCTTGCTCCGGTTCGTAGGGGCGGTAGCTCATGCTCCATAAACGTCTGCACGGCGTGCGGCGATGTCAGGGACTTCCCTTCTGCCGCCCACGCTCCTAGCCCGGGCAGAGGCGGTTGCACACCCACACCTTGCAGGCAATGGCGCGCAACCGCGCCCAGACGCGGTCGAACCATGACTCGATGGTCAGGACTTCGCAGTCGTCCCCTCCAGAGGTAGCGGTGCGCGCCGTGGTGTTGGAGGTCTGCGGCGCCGCCGGGGACCGCAGTTCGGCGCTTTGGACGCGTTCCGCGGCGAGATTGAACTCCGTGCGCAGCAGCTTGACGCCCGAATCCAGCAGCGCGAACTGCGCCGCGTTCAGCGCCATCGGCTCGACGAGGATGCCGACCCCGAGGATGTCCTGCGTGCCGATCAGGCTTCCGTTGACGAACCAGGTCGCCTGGCTCGACGGCATGTCCGCTACCGAGCCGGCGGCGTCGCTCTCCTCGTCCACGGCGAAAGTGGTGTTCCCGGCCAGGGCTGGGCCCAGGGTCCAGCTCGCGCCTTCCGTGGGGGTGACGCCCCCCTTGGTGGCGACGATCAGGAGGGTCTCGACGCGGAGGTCCCTGGCGCGCGAGGACACCAGCGCCAACAGGCCAGCGTCCGGCGCCGCGTCGGCCTGCCGGCCGCCGCCCACGGCGCGCCCGCCGGATTGAAAGGCCGCCAAGGCACGGTTCAACGAGCCGGCCACATCGGCCCGCCTCGGCTCACGCTCGGCCGCCGCCCTGTAGGCCAGCAGGGCCTTGTCGATTGCGCCCTCGCGCTCGTGCAGCGCGCCTTCCAGAAGAAAGCCGTTGGCTCGCTTCGGGCTCGACTGCTGCCACTGCCGGGCGACGCCGAGCGCTTCACCGGCGCGGCCGCTTCCTGCCAGGAGCGCCACCACGCGTGTCTGCACGGCACCCAGTTCCGGCGAGAGTTCCAGTGCACGCTTTAGGTGGCCCTCGGCCTGCTTCGAGTCTCGCTCGGCGAGCGCCATGTCCGCCAGGCGGCTGTGGGGCACGGCCGACAACGGGTCGAGCGACGCCGCGCGCTTGAAGATGGCCAGGGCCTGCTCGGTGGCTCCGTTGGCATGCTGGGCTCGGCCCAGGGCGTCAAGCAGCGACACATCGTCTGCCATGACCGATGTCGCCTCCTGTGCCGCCGCCAGCGCCTCGAGGCTGCGCTTGCCGAGGAGGTGGGCGTCGATGAGGGCGCCCCGAAGCCCGGCGTCGGTGGGGTTGGCCCGGATCGCGCCGGCGAGGGTGTCCATCAACTCGTCGACGGATGCACCGGTCGCGGCGAGCAGACGATAAAGCGCCAGCGCCGCCGCCGTGTTGCGCGGGTCGGCCTTGGCGGCCGCCCGCACGCGCTCGACCGCCTGGGCGGGCTGCTTCTGCAACAGATCGATCTGCGCGAGCACGACGATGGCTGCGAAGTGCCGGCTGTCCAGCTCGAGGGCCTGCTCGAGGGCTTGACGCGCCTGCGGGTAGCTCTTTCGAGCGGCGTGCACGCGGCCCTTCATCTGGTGCAGCACTGGGTCACGCGGCGCCTTCGCGAGCGCCTTGTCGATGGCTGCCAGGGCCGGCTCCCACTGGCGTCGTGCCAGCAGGAAGCCCACGAGCACCCGGTCAGGCTCCGTGTCGCTGGCGCTGTCCGACAGCGCCTGCAGTTCGGCGAGCCCGCGTTCGGCGCCCTGGGGCGTCCTCAGGGTGGCCAGGGCGCGCACCATGCGGGCGTCGCGGTCGCCAGGGGCTTGTTCCAGCGCGCGTGCCAGCAGCCGCTCGGCCGCTGGAAGGTCATCGCGGGCCATCGCGGCGCGCCCGGCCAGCGTCAGGGTCGGGGTGTCGACCTTGGGTTGGGCGATCAGGTCCGCGAGCGCCGCCGACGCAGCCTGGGGCTGCCCCAGCCGCAGGTGCACCATGGCCAGGTGGCGGCGGACAGCCGCATTTTCGGGCTCGATCTGGGAGGCCCTGCGCAGGTGGGAACTGGCGAGCAGCAGGGCGCCCGACTGCGCCTCGATGACGCTCGCGAGGTGCAGTACGTTGACGCTGTCGGGAGCCGCCCGCAACAGCTTCTGGGCCAGCACGCGGGCCTCCGCCTGCTGGCCCTCGCTGAGCAGGACCTGGGCCTCGGTGTACGCCGTCATGGGATGCCCAGGCAGGGTCAGCCGCATGCGGTCGAGTTCCGACCGGGCAGCCGCAGTGTCCTTGTTCAGCAGGTGCTGGCCGATCAGTTGCACGCGGGCCTCGACCATGGAGGGGTTGGCCTCGAGCGCCTGGATGAAGCTCGCGGTCGCCGTCGCGCCCTCGCCCTTGAGGCGCTGGATCTCACCACGCAGCAGAAGGGCCTCCGCGTCCCGCGGCTGGCGGAGGACGAGTTCGTCAACGATAGCCTGCGCCGCCGCGACGTCGCCCTTCATGCCGACGACGCGGGCCTTCAGGCGGAGGGCATCGGCTTGCTGCGGATCGAGCTGCAGCGCCTGGTCCAGGCTCTGCTGCATCTTCGAGTATTCCCGCAGGATCGACCACGCCTCAGCCACGGCGGCCGAGAGCGCCGCTGCCGCTTTCGGGCTGCCCAGGGGCGGGTTGGCCAGGCCTCTGGTCACGGCTACCGGCTGCCCTGCCAGCAAGTGGGCCCGCGCCAGGGCCGGGATCACCTGGTCGCGGTCGTGGCCGAGGTCGAGCGCCTTGCGCAGTTCCTGGATCGCCGCCACGCCGTCCCTCGCCTGCAGAAGTGAGGAACCTAGCCGCCAGCGCAGCTCTGCCGAGTCCCGTCCCTCCGCCAGAGCCGCCTTGGCAGCCGCGATCGCGGCTGCGTGGTCGCCCTTGGCCGCCAGGTCGGCAGCCTGCCGCTGCAAGTCGTCGGTGCTCGTCTTGCCGCACGCGACCAGCAACACGGCCACGGCCAGGGCTGCAAGGTGGGCCAGGATCGTCTTCAAGAAAGCCGTCTCCGGTTGAATCAGGGTTTACACCAATCGTGCAGGTCGGGTGCAGGCTGCGGTTTCAAATGCGAGTACAGGAGCCCTCCCCGTGTCCTATCCGGTGGCGCCACCCCTGCCTGTCGGTCTTCGCAAATCTTCCGGCATTCCAGCGAACGCTACACGAGGAAAGCTGGCATTTGTTGTCGGCTTTGTGCTGTCCAACCGCGACTTAGCGACCCGCGCCCTCGGAACCAGCGCCCAGCTGACAGCACACTGCGGCGGCTGCGCCTCGACATTGATCGCCGAGTACCAAGTCACGCGGAGCGCGATGGACCTTGCCCCTGGAGTCCGTGCCCCACAGAAGGGTCACGAATTGAATCCGGACGCCAGAAAACAAGGAACCCCAGTCGAATGAACGATCTGGGGTTTCGCAACCGTCAATCAGGGCCGTCAGGCGACGGCCCGTGACCCTGTCACATGTGGTCGATCATCACCTGACCAAAGCCCGAGCACGACACCTGCGTGGCCCCTTCCATCAGACGCGCGAAGTCGTACGTGACCTTCTTGCTGGCAATGGACTTCTCCATGCTGCTGATGATGAGGTCGGCCGCTTCGAACCAGCCCATGTGGCGCAGCATCATCTCGGCGCTCAGGATCTCGGAGCCGGGGTTGACGTAGTCCTTGCCGGCGTACTTGGGTGCCGTGCCGTGGGTGGCCTCGAACATGGCCACGTCGTCAGACAGGTTCGCACCCGGTGCGATGCCGATGCCACCCACCTGAGCGGCCAGCGCATCGCTGACGTAGTCACCGTTCAGGTTGAG
>JBIJAP010000380.1:0-3766 GCA_044345715.1 Rubrivivax sp. | reverse complement strand
CGAGGTGCCGGGTGCGTGCACCGGCATGTCGCTGGGCTCGGGGCCGTCGCCGCGGATGAAGATGCCGATCGACAGCGTGACACGCCGGCGTTGGCCGGACTCGTCGACCATGCCCGTCCATTCGGCGATGCCTTGCTTCATGGGCTCGGCGCCCCAGTGGTTGAAGGCGGCTACCGCCAGCACCACCGCGGCCAGCGCGCCCGCCACGGCAGCCAGCTCCGAGCGCAGGCCGAGGCCGCGCGCCAGGGCCCACCGGCGCGCCAGGCCGCCCAGCCAGGGGCCGGCCAGCAGCGGCACCAGCAAGGTGATCGTCAACTGCACGAGGCTGCCCAGCGGCGCCTCGGGCGCCGCGCCGGTGAAGGCGGCGCTCATCGTGAGCAAGTACAGCACGGTGACCAGCAGCCCCACCGAGCGGGCCCGACCTCGCACCCACCCCGGGCTGAACACGGGCCAGCGCCGGTAGTCGGTCAGCCAGCCGTGGGCGCGGCCGGCCAGCGCCGCGGGCAGCGGGCGGGCGAGGTCGGTGTCGGCGCTGGCCCTTGGCGGCAAGGGCAGCGTCGCGTGGACCGCGGGGGAGGGCATGGCAGGCAACTTCACCGGGCGGAAGCTTAAGCGCCACGCCCTTGGGCCGTGGCGCCGCGAGACCGCCGCGTCGCTGGCGCGACGAACACCCCGGCGTAGGCGACGGGCGCGGCAGCGGTAGTAACCTCGCGCCCCTTCGCCGCACGCGCCCAACCCCATCGGAGACACCATGTTCGACACCGCCATCGCCGGCAGCCTGCCCAAACCTGCCTGGCTCGCCGAAACCGGCAAGCTCTGGCCGCTGTGGCGCGGCGAGGGTGCCGATCTCGCGCAGGCCAAGCTCGACGCCACTCTGCTGTGGATCAAGGCGCAAGAGGACGCCGGCCTGGCCGTCATCGGCGACGGCGAGATGAGCCGCCAGCATTTCGTGCACGGTTTCCTCGAGCAGGTCGAGGGCATCGACTTCGCCAACAAGGTCGAGATGGGCATCCGCAACGACCGCTACAAGGCGCTGGTGCCCCAGGTCGTGGCGCCGCTGCGCCTGAAGGGCCGCGTGCATGCCACCGAGGCGCGCTTCCTGCGCGCGCACACCACGCGGCGCACCAAGTTCACGCTGCCGGGGCCGATGACCATCGTCGACACCGTGGCCGACCGCTACTACGGCGACCGCGTGAAGATGGCCTTTGCGTTTGCCGAGTTGCTCAATCAGGAGGCGCGGGCGCTGCAGGCCGACGGCATCGACGTGATCCAGTTCGACGAGCCGGCCTTCAACGTCTACATGGCCGAGGCCGCCGAGTGGGGCGTGGCCGCGCTGGAGCGCGCCATCGAGGGCCTGAGCTGCACGACGGCCGTGCACATCTGCTACGGCTACGGTATCGAGGCCAACGTCAAGTGGAAGGCCACGCTGGGCGAGCAATGGCGGCAGTACGAACAGGTGTTTCCGGCGCTGGCGAAGAGCGCCATCCACCAGGTCAGCCTCGAGTGCATCCACAGCCAGGTGCCGCCGGAGCTGATGGCGCTGCTGAAGGGCAAGGACGTGATGGTGGGCGTGATCGACGTCGCCAGCGACCGCATCGAGACGCCCGAGGAGGTGGCCGACACGCTGGCACTGGCGCTTCGGTACGTGCCGCGCCAGCATCTGATTGCCTGCACCAACTGCGGCTTGGCGCCGATGTCGCGCGCCGTGGCCGAGGCCAAGCTGCAGGCGCTGGGCGCCGGTGCGCGGTTGGCTGATCAGCGCCTGGGCGGCTGAGCGATGTCGGTGCAGTGGAAGCGGCTGTGGCAGCCGCGCAACCCGATGTTCTGGATGATGGTCGGCTTCAACGCGCTGTCGTCGGTGTGCACCTGGGCCATGCGGGCCTTGCCGCTGAACACCGCCGGGCTGCTGTTGCTGGCCTTCGTGGCGCTGCTCAATGTGGGCTGTGGCCTGCTGGCGGCCTGGACCTTGCTGCGCAACGAGCCGCCTGCGACCAAGCCGCCGCCACCGCCGCCGGCCGACTAGCGTGCCAGTCGCCGGCGGGCTTCAGGGTGCGCTTCAGGGTGCCAGGTCGAACACCAGCACCTCGGCCTCCTGGCCGTCTTCGAGCACCAGCGTCGACTCCTGATCCAGCCGCACGGCGTCACCGGCCGCGAGCGGGTGCTGGTTGACGCGCAGCGAACCGCGCACCAGGTGCACGTAGGCGATGCGCGCGGGGTCGAGCGCATGCTCGGCGCGCTCGGCGCTATCGAAGAGGCCGGCGTGCAGTCGCGCGTCAGCGTGGATCGTCACGCTGCCCCGGGCGCCGTCGGGCGAGGCCACCAGAGCCAGCCGGCCGCGCTTGGCGTCGGGGGCGAAGTGCTTCTGCTCGTAGCCCGGCTCGATGCCGCGGCGGCTGGGCATGATCCAGATCTGCAGGAAGTGCGTCGGCGCGTCCTGCTGGTGGTTGAACTCGCTGTGCCGCACGCCCGTGCCGGCGCTCATGCGCTGCACGTCGCCGGGGCGGATCACGCCATCGGCCTTGCCGCCGGCCGAGCCGTTGCCCATGCTGTCCTTGTGCGCCAGCGCGCCCGAGAGCACGTAGCTGACGATCTCCATGTCGCGGTGGCCGTGGGTGCCGAAGCCGGTGCCCGGGGCGATGCGGTCTTCGTTGATGACGCGCAGGTTGCCCACGCCCATGTGCGCAGGGTCGTGGTAGTCGGCGAAGCTGAAGCTGTGAAAGCTCTGGAGCCAGCCGTGGTCGGCATGGCCGCGGTCGGCAGAACGGCGTAGGGTCAGCATGGCGGTGCTCCTGTCAATGCACCCGTGATCGTCTCCCAGCGGCGCCTACGCCGGGTGAAGTCGGCTTCAAGCCCTCGTTCAAATAAGATGAAGCCATGCCCGACCGCAGCGAACGCCCCGAGCACTACCAGGCGCTCACGCCCGAGGCCCTGGTGATGGTGGACACCATTGCACGCACCGGCAGCTTTGCCGCCGCCGCGCGCGAGCTCGGCAAGGTGCCGTCGGCCCTGACTTACAGCGTGCGCCAGCTCGAAGAGAGCCTGGACGCGCTGCTGTTCGATCGCAGCTCGCGCCAGGCCCAGCTCACCGACGCCGGCCGCGAGCTGCTGCACGAGGGCCGCCGGCTGCTGCAGGAAATGGCCGCCGTGGCCAGCCGCGTGCGGCGCGTGGCCAACGGCTGGGAGACGCAGCTGGCGATCAGCGTCGAAGACATCCTCTCGCATGGCACCGTGTTCGAGCTCGTCGAGGCCTTCTGCCAGGACAACGCCGACTGCGGCACGCGGCTGCGGCTGCGCACCGATGTGCTGGCGGGCACCTGGGAGGCGCTGGTCACGGGGCAAGTGGAGCTGGCCATCGGCGTCAGCGGCGAGCACCCCAACCCGGGCGGCATCGAGCTCCACAAGCTCGGCGACATGCCCTTCGTTTACTGCGTGGCGCCGCACCACGCGCTGGCCGCGCTTGAAGGGCCGCTCGACGACGCCGTGCTGGTGCACCACCGCGCCGTGGCCGTGGCCGACACGGCCCAGCGGCTGGCACCGCGCACCGTGAACCTGCTGCCCGGCCAGGACGTGCTGACCGTGCCCAACACGCGCGCCAAGCTCGAGGCCCTGCTGCGCGGCCTGGGCAGCGGCTTTCTGCCCGACGCGATGGCGCGGCCGCATATCGAGGCCGGCCGCCTGGTGCTGAAGTCCACCGTGCGCAGCAGCCCGACGGCGCGCCTGCACTACGCCTGGCGGGCCGAGCGCAGCGCACTCGGCCTGGGCCGCG
>JBIJAP010000379.1:0-3769 GCA_044345715.1 Rubrivivax sp. | reverse complement strand
CCGGCGCTTGGCTGTTGCCCTGGGTGCGCGTCTCAGGCCTGCACTTCAGCTGAGAGCGCGCATTCACCCCAGGCGCGACACATGCAGCGGCGGCACCCGCGCACTCCAGGGCATGGCCTGCTCCAGCGCATGGGCCAGCTGCAGCACCACGTGGTCTTGCGCCGGTGGTGCCGCCACCTGCACGCCGATCGGCATGCCGTTGCTGTGCCAGGCCAGCGGCAGCGAGATCGCCGGCGTGCCCATCAGGTTGTGAGGCAGCGTGAACTGCACGGGCTCGCACCACAACGCATCCAGCATGCCGGCCGCCGTGACGCCGGGCCGGGCGAGGTGGTAGCGGCCCCAGGGCTCGGACACACGCGCGGTGGTCGGCGACAGCCACACATCCCGCGTGGCCCAGAACTGCGACAAGGTGCGCCGAGCCCAGTTGGCGCGGCCCCAGGCCCCGAGGAAGTCGGCCGCGGTGAGCGTGGCCGACCACTCATAGATGCTCAGGATGGCGGGCTCCAGCGTGTCGGGTCCGGGCTTCTGCCCAGACCTTGCGGCATAGGCGTCCAGCCGCTCCTTGAAACCGAAGAAGAACAGCTTCTGGATGGCCGCCAGCGTGTCCATGCCGCCCATCTGCGCCGGCACTTCGTCGACCTCGTGGCCCATGGCCTGCAGCTGGGCGCCGGCATCGCGCACGGCCTGCGCCACCTCGGGGTCGATGGTCACGCCCAGCAGCGGGCTCAGCACGATGCCCACGCGCAGGCGGCCCGGCGGCTGGCGCTGCAGCTCGGCGTAGGGCTGCGCCGGGCGGGGTATCACGAAGGGATCGCCCAGCTGCGGTTGGCAGATGCAGTCCAGCAAGGCCGCGCTGTCGCGCACCGTGCGGGTCTGCACGTGGTTCATCGAGTAGCCGAAGCCGGGCTCGTCCACCGTCGGCCCGACCGAGACGCGCATGCGTGAAGGCTTGAAGCCGACCCCGCCGCACCAGCTGGCCGGTATGCGGATGGAGCCGCCGATGTCCGAGCCATGGGCCATCGGCACGATGCCCGCCGCCACCGCTGCCGCCGCGCCGCCCGACGAGCCGCCCGCCGAGTAGCCCTTGCGCCAGGGGCTGCTGGTGTTGCCGAACATCAGGCTTTCGGTGGTGGCCGACATCGAGTATTCAGGCGCCGCGCTGCGGCCCAGGCTGTTGAGCCCGGCGGCGCGGAACTGCGTCATCAGGTGGCTGTCGACCTCGCCCACCATGCCGCGGCACAGACGCGAGCCGAACTCGATGCGGCGGCCCTTTTCGTGGCCGAACACGTCCTTCATCAGGAAGGGCACGCCGCGGAACGGACCGCTGCCCAGGCTGGCCGGGTCCAGGCCTTCGATGCGGTCGGGGTAGGTTTCGACCACCGCGCCCAGCTCGGGGTTGAGGGCGGCGATCGCGGCGGCGGCCAGGGCGGCCAGCTCTTGTGCCGTCACTTCCTTGCGGGCCACCAGATCGGCCAGACCCAGGGCGTCGTAGGTGGCGTACTCGGCAAGCTTCATGGGTGCTCTCAGTCTTTCAGCCCCGCATCTGCTGCGGCAGGAAGGTCACGATTCCCGGGAACAGCCAGATCAGCCCCACCGCGCCGATCATCAGGAAGAAGAACGGCAGCGTGACCTTGGCGATCCAGGTGATGTCGCGCCCCGTCATGCCCTGCAGAACAAACAGGTTGAAGCCCACCGGTGGCGTGATCTGCGCCATCTCGACCACCAGCACGATGAAGATGCCGAACCAGATGGGGTCGATGCCGGCCGCGATGACGGTGGGCATCACCACGCCCATGGTCAGCACGACCATGCTGATGCCGTCGAGGAAACAGCCGAGCAAGATGAAGAACAACATCAGCGCCAGCAGCAGCTGCCACTGCGCCAGGCCCAGGCCGCCGATCCACTCGGCCAGGTGCCGCGGCAAGCCGATGTAGCCCATGCTCAGCGTGAGGAAGGCTGCGCCCGCCAGGATGAGCGCGATCATGCAATACAGGCGCGTGCCGCCCAGCAGGCTGTCGCGAAAGGTGGCCCAGTTCAGCGTGCCCTGCACGCCGCTGATCACCAGCGAACCCAGCACGCCCACGGCGGCGGCTTCGGTGGCGGTGGCGACGCCGCTGTAGATGCTGCCGAGCACCGCGGTGATCAGCAGCACCACCGGGATCAGGTGGCGCGACTCGGCCAGCTTGCCGCGCAGCGAGAGCTTGGCATCCGCCGGCGGCACGAGCTGCGGGTTGCGCAGCGCCCAGAACACGATCCAGCCCGAGAACAGCAGCGCGAGCATGATGCCCGGCAGCACGCCGGCGATGAACAGCTGCGCGATCGACACCTCGGCCGCCACGCCGTAGACGATCATGATGATCGACGGCGGTATCAGCAGGCCCAGCGTGCCAGCGCCGGCCAGCGAGCCGACGCTGATGCCGTCGGGGTAGCCGCGGCGGGCCAGCTCGGGCAGGCTCATCTTGCCGATGGTGGCGCAGGTGGCGGCACTGCTGCCCGACACCGCCGCGAAGATCGCGCAGCCCACCACGTTGACGTGCAGCAGCCGGCCCGGCAGCGCCTGCATCCACGGCGCCAGGCCGCGGAACATGTCGGAGCTCAGGCGCGTGCGAAACAGGATCTCGCCCATCCACACGAAGAGCGGCAGCGCGGTCAGCGTCCAGCTGCTCGAGCTGCCCCAGATGGTGACGGCCATCGCGTCGCCCGCCGGCCGGCTGGTGAACAGCTGCATGCCGATCCAGGCCACGCCGGTGAGCGTGAGCCCGATCCACACGCCGCTGGCGAGGATGGCGAACAGCGCCCCCACCAGCAGCAGCATCACAGCGATGTCGTTCATGCGATGTTCACTCCGAACCTCACTCCGAACGTGAAGCGGTGTCGATGGTGGAACGCTGGCCCCGCAGGGCCATCACCAGCTCGTCGACGAAGGCAATCGCCAGGATCAGCGTGCCGGCCGCCATGGCCAGCTGCGGCATCCACAGCGGCGTGGCGTCGTTGCTGGTGCTGATGTCGTGGAACAGGTGCGACTGCCACACCAGCCGCGCGCTATAGAACGCAAACAGCCCCGCCAGGAAGGCCGCCGCGGCCAGCGCCCAGAGCTCCATCGCACGCCGCGCACGCCCCTGCAGCTTGCCCAGCAGCAGCGTGACGCGGATGTGCTCGCCCTTCTTCAGCGTGTGCGCCAGCGCCAGGAAACCGGCCGCCGCCATCAGGTAGCCGGCGTAGGCGTCGGTGCCCGGCACATGGAAGCCGGCCTGGCGGCTGACGATGGACAGCAGCACCATCAGCAGCAGCCCCACCATCGCCAGCGCCGCCAGCCAGGCGGCGCCGTCGTACAGCGCATCCAGCGCGCGGCGCACGGCAGACCCGCCTTACTTGCGGAAGGCGTCGAGCATGGCCTTGCCGTCGGCGCCGGCCTTGTCGGCCCACTCCTTGAGCATGGTCTCGCCCACCTTGGCCATGTCGGCCTTGAGCTGCGGCGACGGCGGCAGCACCTGCATGCCGTTGGCCTTGAGCTTCTCCAGCGTGTCGACGTTCACCTTGCGGCTGGCGGCCCAGCCGCGGGCCTCGGCATCGGCCGCAGCCTTCTGCACGGCGGCCTTGGTGGCGGCATCGAGTGCGTCGAAGGCCGCCTTGTTGACGATGACGGCGTTCTTCGGCAGCCAGGCCTGGGTGTCGTAATAGAACTTCAGGTGCTCGAAGAGCTTGCTGTCCACACCCGTGGCGCCCGAGGTCATGGTGCTTTCCACCACGCCAGTGGCCAGAGCCTGCG
>JBIJAP010000378.1:0-3772 GCA_044345715.1 Rubrivivax sp. | reverse complement strand
CAGTGACGCCGGCAGCAGCATCTCTTGCTCCGGTTCGTAGGGGCGGTAGCTCATGCTCCATAAACGTCTGCACGGCGTGCGGCGATGTCAGGGACTTCCCTTCTGCCGCCCACGCTCCTAGGCGCGCACGCGCAGTGGCCAGGCCGAGGCCAGGCTCAGCTTGCCGTCGATGCGCAGCACGCGGCCGGTCTGCGCCAGGGCCAGATCCTGCAGCGGTCCACGAGCCCAGTTCCATCCGAACACAGCCAGCGCGATCCCCACCAGCGTCAACAACCCGGCGAGCACCAGCAGCACCCAGCCCGGCCAGCCCAACGAACGCGGAAAGGGAACACGCGGCCTGGAGGCGGCAACAGTGCGACGGTTCACCCGCATCGTGTAGCTGGCGGCGGCGGGCCCGTCGGTTCGCGCTCGCACCGAGACCCGCCCGCGGCAGCGGCCACCGTGCGGCAGCGGACAGACGCCCCGCCCGCCCCTGCGCAGGCTCGGCACGATGCCCGATGCTGCCATCAACCCCTCTGCGGCCGCGGCTACGCCCCGCGGCGACATCGCCAAGCGCCTGACCCATGCGCTCGAGGCCAGCCCACGCCCGCCGCTGGCGCAGCCCCCGCGCCGTGGCCTGCTCGAGCGCAGCGGCCGCCGTGCCAGCGCCGCCGCGGCCGAGGCACTGGCGTTCCTGGCCTTCATCGGCGAGGTCGCGGCGGCGGCCGTGCAAGGGCTGCGCACGCCCGCTCCGCGCGGCCGCGGCGTCATGCGGCTGCGCCGCTTCGTCCGCACCGTGAGCCGCGAGATCGAGATCGCCGGCACCGACGCGCTGCCGATCATCGGCGTCACCGCCTTCCTGCTCGGCGTGGTGGTGGCCTACCAGGGCGCCGACCAGCTGCGGCACTACGGCGCCAATGTCTTCGTCGTCGAGCTCGTGGGCTACGCGATGCTGCGCGAGTTCGCGCCGCTGATCGCCGCCATCCTGATCGCCGGGCGCTCAGGCTCGGCCTACGCGGCGCAACTGGGCACGATGGTCGTGGGCGAGGAGATCGATGCGTTGCGCACGCTGGGCATCGACCCGCTGCTGCGCCTGGTATGGCCCAAGCTGCTGGCGATGGTGGTCGCGCTGCCGCTCTTGACGCTGTTCGCCGACATCGCCGGCGTCTTCGGCGGCATGGTGATGGCGCGCACGCAGCTGGGCATCGGCTTCGCGGAGTTCATCGAGCGCTTCAGCCACGTGATGCAGGGTTCGGCGCTGTTGCTGGGGCTGGGCAAATCGGTCGTGTTCGCGCTGATCATCGTGCTGGTGGGCTGCTTCCAGGGCCTGCGCACCGCCGGTGGCGCCGACAGCGTGGGCCGACAAACGACAGCCAGCGTCGTGCAGGGCATCTTCCTGGTGATCGTGGCGGATGCGTTGTTCTCGGTCGCCTTCAACCTGCTGGAGCTCTGACGTGGCCGACAGCGGCGAACCCGTGATCGAACTGCGCCAGCTCGGCACGCGCTTCGGCGACAAGCTCGTGCACGAGGCGCTCGACCTCGTGGTGAACACCGGCGAGATCCTCGGCCTGGCCGGCGGCAGCGGCTCGGGCAAGTCGGTGCTGCTGCGCGAGATGATCGGCCTGCAGCAGCCCACCAGCGGCAGCGTGCATGTGTTCGGCGCCGACACGGCCACGCTCGATGCCTCGGCGCGCCTGGCGCAGCGCCGCCGATGGGGCGTGATGTTCCAGCGCGGCGGCCTGTTCAGTTCGCTGAACGTGCGCCGCAACGTCGGCCTGCCGTTGCGTGAGCACACGACGCTGGCCGATGGGCTGGTCGACGAGATCGCCGAATGGAAGCTGGCGCAGACCGGCCTGCCACCCGACACCGGCCTGAAGCTACCCGGTGAACTGAGCGGCGGCATGCTCAAGCGCGCGGCACTGGCGCGGGCACTGGCGCTCGACCCCGAGCTGCTGTTCCTGGACGAGCCGACCTCGGGCCTGGACCCGGCCAGCGCCGCGGGCGTCGACGACCTGATCCTGCAGACGCAGCGCGCCAGCGGCGCCACGGTGGTGGTGGTCAGCCACGACCTCGATCTGCTGTGGCGCGTGTGCGGCCGCGTGGCCGTTCTCGGCGAAGGCCACGTGGTGGCCATCGGCACGATGCAGGCGCTGTCGACGCACCCGCACCCCATCGTCGCGGCCTACTTCACCGCGCACAAGGCCGCCGCCTGACGCGCGCCGCACCCATGGACGACAAGGTCAACTACCCGCTGGTCGGCGCCTTCGTGCTGCTCGGCGGCGCGCTGCTCGTGGCCGCCGTGCTGTGGCTGGCCGCCGGGCTGGGCAGCCGCCAGGCGATGGACGGCTACCAGGCGGTGATCCGCGAATCGGTGGCCGGGCTCAACGTCGATGCACCCGTGAAGTACCTGGGCGTGGACGTCGGCAAGGTCGAGCGCATCGAGATCGACCCGGCCAACCCGCAGCAGGTGCGGCTGCACTTCCTCATCCGGCGGGGCACGCCGATCCAGACGGACAGCGAGGCGGTGCTCAAGTCGCAGGGGCTCACCGGCATCGCGTATGTCGAGCTCAATGGCGGCTCGGCGAGCTCGCCGCCGCTGCGGCCGGGGCCCGATGGGCAGCCACCGATGATCCCGTTCAAGATGTCGCTCACGGCCCGGCTCGAGACGGTGCTCACCAACGTGCTGGGCAACATCGACCGCGTGTCGAGCAACCTGAACGCCCTGTTCGACACCCAGAACCAGGCGGCGGTGCGCGCCACGCTGGCCGACGTTGCCGCGCTGACCCGGGTTCTGGCCGCGCGCAAGGGCGTGCTGGCGGCCGGCGTGGAAGACGCAGCGCGCACGGCGAAGCGGGCATCCTTGGCCAGCGAGCAGCTGGGCCCGACGTTGGAACGCATCGCCCGCAGCGCCGAGGCTGTGGAGCGCATGGCCGATGTGGCGCGCAGCGCCAGCGCCAAGGGCGGCGACGCGGCCGATGCCGCGCGCCAGGGCGTGCAGCAGCTCGGCGGCGAAACCCTGCCCGAGCTGACGCGGCTGATGGCCGAGCTGCAGGGCCTCGCGGCGTCGCTGCGCCGGCTGAGCGAGCAGACGACGGCCAGCCCGGGCAGCCTGGTGCTGGGCACGCCACCCCGGCGCCCGGGGCCCGGCGAGGCCGCGCCGCCATGAGGCCGCAGGCTCGACCCCGACACGCCGCCGTAAGCCTCATCGCCATCGGTGCGGTGGCTGCGCTGGCGGGCTGCGCCGGCAACCTGCTGCCCAAACCACCAGCGGCACCCTTGCAGCACACGCTCGATGCCAGCCCGGTGACGCCGGGCCCTGCGCAGGCAGCCGCCGCAATCGACGGCCCGACGCTCGTCGTCGCGCCGCTGGTCGCCGCGGCGGGCTACGACAGCCCGCGTTTGGTCTACCTGCGGCAGCCGCAGGCGCTGGAGGCCTACGCCTTCCACGAGTGGGCCGACACACCCGCGCGGCTGCTGGCACCGCTGATCGTGCAGGCCCTGCAGCAAGGCGGCAGCTTCCGCGCGGTGCTGCAGGGGCCGTCGTCGGGCGAGGCCGCGCTGCGGCTCGAAACCACCTTGCTGCGGCTGCACCACGACCACACCGTGCAGCCGAGCCACTTGCACCTGACCCTGCGCGCCGTGCTCATCGACACCACCACACGGCAGCCGCTGGCCTGGCGCGAGTTCGATGCGCGCGTGGCCACGCCGGCCGCAGGCCCGGCGGCTGCCGTGGCCGCGGCTGGCGTGGCCACGCAGCGGGTGCTCGACGAGCTGGCCGCCTTCGTGGCCACCG
>JBIJAP010000377.1:0-3783 GCA_044345715.1 Rubrivivax sp. | reverse complement strand
GAGCCCGAGTGGGGCCTGATGCTGAACACGCTGCGCACAGCAATCTATGTTCAGCCGTGGGTGGCTGCGCTGCCGGGCGCGATGATCTTCATCACGTCCATCGCCTTCAACCTGCTGAGCGACTCGCTCCGCGCCGCCATGGACAACAAGTGATGCAGGCGCCCGTGAGCAAGCCCTTGCTGCAGGTGCAGGGTCTGGTGAAGCACTTCCCCCTGAAGAAAGACGTGCTCGGCCGCGGCGGCGGCGTCGTGCGCGCGGTCGACGACGTGAACTTCCAGGTGCTGCCCGGCGAGACGCTGGGCGTGGTCGGCGAGAGCGGCTGCGGCAAGAGCACCACGGCGCGCCTGTTGATGCAGCTGATCGATCCGACGGCCGGCGAGGTGATCTTCGACGGCGCCAAGGTCGGCAGCCGCGACCTGCCGCTGAAGGAATACCGCCGCCAGGTGCAGATGGTGTTCCAGGACAGCTACGCCAGCCTGAACCCGCGACTCACCATCGAAGACAGCATCGCCTTCGGCCCGCAGGTGCATGGCGTGTCCACGGCCGAATCGGTGGCGCGCGCGCGGGCCCTGTTGAACAAGGTGGGGCTGGAGCCCTCGCGCTTTGGCGGCCGCTACCCGCATGAACTCTCGGGCGGCCAGCGCCAGCGCGTCAACATCGCGCGCGCGCTGGCGCTGCAGCCGCGCATAGTCATCTTGGACGAGGCGGTGTCGGCGCTCGACAAGAGCGTCGAGGCCCAGGTGCTGAACCTGCTGCTCGACCTGAAGGACGAGTTCGGCCTGACCTACGTCTTCATCAGCCACGACCTGCACGTGGTGCGCTTCATCTCCGACCGCGTGATGGTGATGTACCTCGGCGAGGTGGCCGAGGTCGGCAGCGCCGAGACGCTGTTCGACACGCCGCGTCACCCCTACACCAAGGCGCTGCTGTCGAGCATGCCCAGCATGGACCCCGACCGCCGCACGCTCGTGGCCCCGCTGGCCGGCGACCCGCCCAACCCCATCAACCCACCCAGCGGCTGCCGCTTCCACCCGCGCTGCCCCAAGGCCGAGGCGGTGTGCGGCCAGCGCGTGCCCTCGCGCAAGGCGCTGGCGCTGCCAGGGGTGACGGAAGGCGTGGCCTGCCTGATCCATGAACCGGGCAGCGGCCACACGCTGGCCGCAAGCACAGCGGCGCAGGAGGCGGCATGAACGTGGCCGAGCACACGCCACCGCTGGTGGACATGCGCGATCTCACCGTGGCCTTCACCGGCGGCCGTGCGCCCGTCAAGGCCGTCAGCGGCGTGAGCCTGCAGGTGCGGCGCGGCGAGACGGTGGCGCTGATCGGCGAAAGCGGCTCCGGCAAGAGCGTCACGCTGCGCACGATGCTGATGCTGCATGCCGCCAAGCGCACGCAGCTCGGCGGCAAGCTCATGGTGGCCGGCCGCGACGTGCTGGCCATGAAGGATGGCGAGCTGGCCGACTACCGCGGCAAGGTCGCCAGCATGATCTTCCAGGAGCCGCTGCTGGCGCTGGACCCGGTCTACACCGTGGGCGCGCAGATCGTCGAGAGCATCCGCCGCCACGAAAACGTGACGGCTGCCGAGGCGCATGGCCGCGCGCTCAAGCTCTTCGAGCGCGTGCGCATCCCGAGCCCCGAGCGCCGACTGGCCGCCTACCCGCACGAAATGAGCGGCGGCATGCGCCAGCGCGCCATGATCGCGCTGGCCCTGGCTTGCAACCCGCAGCTGCTGCTGGCCGACGAGCCCACCACGGCGCTCGACGCCACGGTGCAGATCCAGGTGCTGATCCTGCTGCGCGAGCTGCAGCAGGAGCTCGGGCTGTCGATCGTCTTCGTCACGCACGACATCGGCGCCGCACTCGAGGTGGCCGACCGCATTGCCGTCATGTACGCCGGCCGCATCGTCGAAGAAGGCACCGCGCGCGAGCTGATCCGCGCGCCGCGCCATCCGTACACGCTGGCGCTGTTGCGCAGCCGAGCGCATGGCGCCATGGACAAGGGGCAGCGTCTCGTCACCATCGCCGGCTCGCCGCCCGATCTGAGCAAGCTGCCGCCGGGCTGCGCCTTCGCCGAGCGCTGCCGCTGGGCCGACGAAGCCTGCCGCACGCAGCAGCCGCCGGCGGTGGAGATTGCACCCGGTCACCGCGCGCGCTGCCTGCACACCGATCTCACCCAGGCCACCGCGGCCTAAGCCCAGGCCTGCACGGCCCATCCGCATGATCGACGACCGCCAAGCGCACGCCTTCGTTCCCTACCCCGACGCCCCGGTGCCGCACGCGGCCACGGGCACGCTCGTGGGCCTGAGCTTCGCGGCCAAGGACCTGTTCGACGTGGCCGGCTACCCCACCGGCGGCGGCAACCCCATCGTGCTGGCGCTCAGCGGCATCAAGGCGCGCACGGCGCCCACGGTGCAGCGGCTGCTCGATGCCGGCGCGCGTTTCGTGGGCAAGACGGTCACCGACGAGCTGGCCTTCAGCATGAACGGGCAGAACGCGCACTTCGGCTCGCCCGTCAACGGCGCGGCGCCGGCACGCATCAGCGGTGGCTCGTCGTCGGGCTCGGCCTCGGCGGTGTCGAACGGCCTGAGCGATGTCGCGCTGGGCACCGACACCGGCGGCAGCGTGCGCGCGCCGGCCAGCCACTGCGGCCTTTACGGCCTGAGGCCGACGCATGGCCGCGTCAGCCTGCAGGGCGCACTCGATCTCTCGCCCAGTCTCGACACCTGCGGCTGGTTCACACGCGACGCTGCCACCTTTGCCCGCGTGGCCGATGTGCTGCTGGGCGCCGATGCGCTGCCGGCCCCGACGCGGCTGCTGTGGCCCACGGACCTGTGGTCGCAACTGGCACCGGCCGCCGAGGCCAGCACGCACGCAGCGGCCGAGCGGGTGCAGGCGGTGCTGGGCGGCGCCACGCCGGTGAACGTAGTGCTGGATTCCTTCGACGCGATGTACTGGCACTTCCGCTACATCCAGGGCCGCGAGGCCTGGGAAACCGATGGCGCGCTGATCGAGCGTTATGCACCGCCCCTGGGCCAGGGCGTGGCCGAGCGCTTCGCCTTCAGCCGCGGCGTCACCGACGTGCAAGTGGCCGAAGCGACGGCCTTTCGCGAGCGCTTCACGGCGCACCTTGATGCGCTGCTGGCCAGCGATGGTGTGCTGCTGCTGCCCACGATGCCCGACATCGCACCGCTGCGCGAAGAGCCGGAGAGCGGGCTCGAGGACTACCGCAACCGCGCGATTCGCCTGCTGTGCGCCGCAGGCCTGGCGCGCACGCCGCAGATCACCCTGCCGCTGGCCGGCCGCGACGGCGCGCCGATGGGCCTGAGCCTGCTCGGGCCCCGCGGCAGCGACCGTGCGCTGGTGGCGATGGCGGAGCGGCTGGCGGCGGCTGGCGTGGGGCGATGAGTGGGGCGATGAGTGGGGTGTGGTTTCGGCCCTCTGCGGCTGTTCAGCCTACCCCCTTCGTTCCCCCTCCGTTCGGGCTGAGCCTGTCGAAGCCCTTTGCTGAGCATCGCGCGTCGCGGCAGGCGGTGCACGGTGCGGGCGCTAGGTGTGGCGGTCGGTGCTGCGCACCGACTCGCCTTGCGCTGCTCGCCTTGAGCAACCGTCTTCCATGTCAAGCCGAGTGGAGTGATTCGTCCCAGTGCTGGCCGGTCTTGGCGATGGCGTTGAGGACCGTCAGGAGCTCGCGCATGGCTGCGACGAGAGCGACCTTTTTGGGCTTGCCGGCGGCGACCAGGCGCTGGTAGTAGGTCTTGAAGACGGCGCTGTGGCGAACGGCCAC
>JBIJAP010000376.1:0-3789 GCA_044345715.1 Rubrivivax sp. | reverse complement strand
CAGCTTCGACTACAACGTGCAGGTCACGCGCAAGGTGGTCGACATGGCGCATGCGGTGGGTGTCACGGTCGAGGGCGAGCTCGGCTGCCTGGGCAACCTGGAAACCGGTGACGCCGGCGAGGAAGATGGCGTCGGCGCCGCCGGCAAGCTCGACCACAGCCAGATGCTGACCGATCCCGAGGAGGCCGCCGTCTTCGTGCGCGAGACGCAGCTAGACGCGCTGGCCATCGCCATCGGCACCAGCCACGGTGCCTACAAGTTCAGCCGCAAGCCCACGGGCGACATCCTCGCCATCGGGCGTGTGAAAGAGATCCACAAGCGCATCCCGAACACGCACCTGGTGATGCACGGCTCCTCCAGCGTGCCGCCGGAGCTGCTGGCCATCATCAACCAGTACGGCGGCAAGATGAAGGAGACCTTCGGCGTGCCGGTGGAAGAGATCCAGGAAGCCATCAAGCACGGCGTGCGCAAGATCAACATCGACACCGACATCCGCCTGGCGATGACGGGCGCGGTGCGCAAGTTCCTGGCCGAGAACCCCGACAAGTTCGACGCGCGCGAATGGCTCAAGCCCGCGCGCGAGGCCGCCTACAAGGTGTGCAAGCTGCGCTACCAGGAGTTCGGCTGCGAGGGCCAGGCGGCCAAGATCCAGCCGCGCACGCTGATGCAGGTGGCGGCCGACTACGCTGCCGGCAAGCTGGCGCAGGTGGTGCAGTGAGCACGCCCGCTGGCGCCTCGGGCGACGAGGCTTTCGAGGCTTTTGAAGCGCAGGCCCGCGCCGACGGCTTTGACGAAGTGCTGGTGCGCGAGTGGGCGCCAGGTCAGGTGCTGGCCACCCACACGCACCCGTTTGCGTTGCGGGTGGACGTGAAGCGCGGCGAAGTGGCCTTCACCCGCGAGGGCGCCACGCGCACGCTGCGCGCGGGCGATCGTTTCGAGCTGCCGTTCGAGGCGCCGCACACCGAGGCCTACGGGCCTGAGGGCGCCACCTTCTGGGTGGCGCGGCGGCACGTCGGCTGAGGCGGCTGCTCTCAGACAGACCCGAGGATCGCCGGGTCGATGGCGTGGTTCTGCGGCCCGCGTTCCGCGATCTTCAGTGAGCCCAGCCGGTTGCCCAGCGCCGCGCAGCGCTCGAGCTTCCAGCCGCGTTCCAGGCCGTACAGCAGCGCGGCGCGGAAGGCGTCGCCGCAGCCCGTGGGGTCGAGCACGCGCTCGGCCTTCACGCCCGGCACCGCTGTGCGCTCGCCGCGGATCCACAGCTCGCAGCCGTGCTCGGCCAGCGTCACCACCACGCCTTCGATGTTCGGCAGCTGCGACACCGCCTGCGGCGACCAGCCGGTGCGCTCTTCCAGCATGCGCGCTTCGTAGTCATTCACGGCCACCCAGCGCGCCAGGCCGATGATCTCGCGGTGCTCCTCGCCGTTGAACTGCGGCAACTGCTGGCCGGGATCGAAGATGAACGGGATGCCGGCCTCGTGCATCTGGTGCGCGTGCTGCCACATCGCGTCGCGGCCGTCGGGAGCGATGATGCCGATGGCGAGATCGTCGCGCTCGTCGCGGCCTGGCACCTTCATCTGGTGCGCATGGCTCATGGCGCCCGGGTGGAAGGCGGTGATCTGGTTGTTGTCGCGGTCGGTCGTGATGTGGCACTGCGCGGTGTGCAGCACGGTGTCGCGGTGGATCAGGCGCGTGTCGGCGCCCCAGCCGGCGACGCGGCCGACGTACTCGGAGCCGTCCACGCCCACCGCAGCCAGGATGACCGGCTGGCCGCCAATGGCCTGCAGGTTATAGGCGATGTTGCCGGCGCAGCCGCCCCACTCGCGGCGCAGCGTGGGCACGAGGAAGCTCACGTTCAGGATGTGCACCTGCTCGGGCAGGATCTGCTCGGCAAAGCGGCCCGGGAATGTGGTGATGGTGTCGAATGCGAGTGAACCGCAGATGAGCGCGGGCATGGGTGCTCCGGGTGGGGTGCCGCGACGGCGGCGCCTATGGACTTAAGGGAGAGAAGGCTTCAGGGATAGAACAGCTCGACGGTGTAGCCGGCGATGACCCGCGGTGCGCCGTCGACGGCCGCCGACTGCAACGTGGTCTGCAGCGCCAGATCGCGGCCGGGCGGGATTGTCGCCGCGGTTTCGCCCAGTTCGGGCAGGCGCAGGACGCGGCGTGCGATCACTTCCCCACGCGCATCGGTCAGTGTGAGGTCGAGCGCCGGTGCGGCCACGGGGTGCGGCGCCCGGTTGCGCAGCGACACCTGGAGCTTGTAGAGGTTGCTGCGCTCCACGCGCATGAGGCCCGAGCTCTCGACCGACAGCGCATCGATCTGGCGCGCCGGGCCGATTTCGCAGCCGAGCCACTCGCAACCCTGGGCCAGCAGTGGTGCCAGGGCTGGCGCCCGGGCGGCGAGGCGGTCGCGCCAGGTGTAGGCCAGCTGGGCCACCAGGCCGGCCGAGGCCAGCAAAGCCACGCCGGCGAGCGCGGCGCGCACGCCAGGCCGGCGCCAGCGCGCGGCGCGGTCGGCCCGGCGCACGAACGACGGTCTCTGCGCGGGGTCGGCGCGTAGTGCGCCCAGGGCGCTGTCGCCCGCGTCAGCGCCGAGCATGGAAGATCGCGACGGCGACAGCAGCTCCGAGGTGCGCGGCGGCCGGGTCTCTGGCGCCGAGGTGGACGCAAAGTCGCGGGCCAGCTGTTCGGCGGCGTTTGGCAGGGACGGCGCCGGCGTGGACGGCGGGCGGGGCGGCAACGCCGGTGCGCCCGGGCGGGCCGCCGGCTGCGCCACATCGAGCGGCATGCCGTTGCTGTCCTCGAAACCCGAGGCCGTGCCAAAACCGCCTTCGCGCCGCGGCAGGCCGGTCTCGAGGTCGACCAGGCTTTCGAGCGCACTGAACACCTGTGAGCAGCGGCCGCAGCGCACCCAGCCTTCGGACACGCGCAACTGGTCGGGCACGACGCGGAACACCGTGCCGCAGGCGCTGCAGCGGGTGGCCAGGCTGCTCATCGGCGCCGGCCGGTCATCAGGATCCAGCCGTCCTCGCGGTCGGCCACGGCCAGCGTGATGGCCGGCGTGCAGGCGGCGTAGGCGGCCGCGATGTCGGCCTCCTGCCGCTCCAGCAGGCCGGCCAGCACCAGCCAGCCGCCGGGTGCCACGTGGCCAGCCAGCAGCGGGGCCAGCAGCTTCAGCGGCGTGGCCAGGATGTTGGCCAGCACGAGGCCGTATTCGCCCTCGGCGAGTTCGGGCAGACCGGGGTTGAGCATCACGCCGTTGGCGCTGGCGTTGTCGCCGGTGCTGCGCACGGCGGCGGGGTCGATGTCGACGGCGTCGATGTGTTGCGCGCCCATCAGCGCCGCGCCGATGGCCAGGATGCCGGAGCCGCAGCCGTAGTCGAGCACGCGGTTCAGCTCAGCGGGCTGCGCGAGCTGGTGCTGCGTGGCCAGCCAGCGCAAGCACATGCGCGTGGTGGGGTGCGTGCCGGTGCCGAAGGCCAGGCCGGGGTCGAGCCGGATCACCTGCCGCGCCGCGGCAGGCACCTCGTGCCAGGTGGGCACGATCCAGAACGTGGGCGTGATGGGCACGGGCTCGAACTGGCTCTGCGTCAGGCGCACCCAGTCGGCCTCGGGCGCGGCCTGCAGAGACTGCACCGCGAGGCCCGTGGTCCAGTCCTGCGCCAGCAGCAGCGTGGCCGCGGCTTCGGCCTGCGATTCCTGCTCGAACAGCACCTTCAGCGTGCTGCGCTCCCAGCCAGCGGCAGGCGCCGGCATGCCGGGCTCGCCGAACAACGCCTGCTCGGCATC
>JBIJAP010000375.1:0-3791 GCA_044345715.1 Rubrivivax sp. | reverse complement strand
GGGCGACGTCGCCTTTGCGCGTTGCCGGATAGACGCGGCCCAGTACAGCCGATGGCGCGAAATCCCGGATCACGCCAATCGACTGATTCTTCAGAACTGGCGGCTTGAGCAAGGGCCAGACCTCGCCTGTCTGCATATCGATGGCACCGAACTCGTCGGACAGCAGGCGCCATCCGCTGTGGGCCAGTGCCGCCGTCAGCGTGCTCTTGCCGGCGCCAGGCACCGCCGGCATTACCAAGGCGCGGTCGCCGCGCGCCAGCACACCCGCGTGCAACAGCAACCGGTGGTGCAGACGCATGCCGATCAGCCAGTTGGCGCCCCACTCGAACATCGGCAGCGGCGTGTCGGCCGGGAAGGGTTCGAACGGCCGCGAGCCGTCGCAGATGAACTCAACCTGAGGGCGCCAGGGCATCAGAAGTCGTCGATGCGATCGCACATTCACATGCAGATCGGCCCAGTCGCCTTGCGGCTGGAACGGGAAGTGGCGGTATACGTCGCACAGGGCCGATGCCAGCAGCGGGACATCGGTGCGGAGATGGATCACCAGCGTGCCGACGTCCAGCCACAGCCCGTTGCCCGCCAGTGCCGAGAGAACCGGCCCTTCGCCACGGTCGGCCAAGGTGGACATCAACTCACTCCAGGGCAGCAGGCCCGCCG
The DNA here is from genome assembly GCA_044345715.1 of Rubrivivax sp. GTDB lineage: Bacteria > Pseudomonadota > Gammaproteobacteria > Burkholderiales > Burkholderiaceae_C > Rubrivivax. Next base: position 3,134 of record JBIJAP010000375.1, on the reverse strand, counting down.
CGCCGACACCTCAGGGGGCCGTAGACGGGCCAGCTCGGCGCAGCACAAGACCATCATGCACGAACGTGGTCCAGATGTCGCCCAGGGACGCTCGCAACTCCTCTTCGGAGACGCTGGCCTCTGAAGCGGCACGGTGCACGACATCATCCGCATGATGCCAGCCCGGTGCGGCCAGCCACTCCAACATCCACACGGCCGTTTCGTTCAGCAGGTGCGTTTCTCCTGACAGCCCGCTGTACACCGCAAACATGGTGCCGTCCAGGCTCTCCAAGACGACGCCATCGGCCAACCGGTAGACCTGGGCCGTCAAACGATCAACCTGCTCTGAAGGAGTTCCAGCAGGTGGCACCGATCATCGAGGTGCTCGTTGAGCTGTTCTTGCCCACCGAAAGGACGTAACCCGACTGGTCCATCTGCAGGGTCGCGTGCATGTCGGTGGTTGTCATCGCGCCCGGAGACGGGAGGTTGGTGCCTCCCATCGTGTTTGACGCTACATCGAAGGTACGCCACTGGCCGTTGTTGATCCAAGTCACTGGTCGATCCGTGTGGGCAAGTCCTCGGATCTCGGTGCCGCTGATGTAGTGCGTCGTCGTCGGGCCAGACGTGAACTTGTAGATCGGCACGCGAATGACCGTGGAGGGAACGCCGCTCCCAGCGCCGTAGGTACGCGGCAAGCTGGTCGGGTTGTTCACCTGGTTGGCCACGCAGCGCAGGTTGGAGGTCATCGTCGCGCTGGCACCGCTGCTGATGGTGAGCACCACGGGCGCGGCGATCACGCCTCGCAGCACACGCCTGCGCTGCGGTGTGCCAGCGTCGGCCTCTCGCTTCGTCTCGTTCACTTGACTGCTCCCGATGTCGGACGCCGGCCGGGCGTGCACCGAAGGACTCGGTGTGCTGTCGCTCCCAGCGTGTCTCGCCGCGCCGCCGGCTCGGCGGACACCGATACCAGGGGTGTCGGTGTCCTTGCCAACTGGCCTGCGCAATGCATCACGCCGCGAGCCGCAATCGGTTCGCCGCGATAGACAAAGTCATCGAGTAAGTGGGCGACTACTCACCAGAAGAGAGACGAATTTCCAGGCTTCGCATGCGACCTTCGCGCCAGACGGTCAGTCTCACCACCTGCCCCGACTGCCGCCCCTCCAGCACCGACAGCATGTCGTCCAGGTCCTTCACCGGCTCGTCGTTCACGGCCGTGATCACGTCGCCCATGACGATCTCACCCCGGCTACCGCGGCTGAAGGGCTGCAGGCCGGCCTGTGCCGCCGGCGTGCCGCGGCCAACACCCACGATGGCCACGCCCTGGGGCAGCTTCAGTGCCCGGTGCAACTGCTGCGAGCCGGCCGTCACGCCGATGGCCGGGCGCACGAAGCGGCCGTCGCGGATGAGCCGCGGCACGATGCGGTTGACTTCGTCCACCGGAATGGCGAAGCCGATGCCCGCGCTGGCGCCGCTGGGGCTGGCGATCTGCGTGTTCACGCCGATCAGCCGGCCGGCTGAGTCGAGCAACGGGCCGCCCGAGTTGCCGGGGTTGATGGCGGCGTCGGTCTGCACGACGCCGCGGATGGTGCGGTTGTTGAAGCTTTCGATCTCGCGGTTGAGCGCGCTGACGATGCCGATGGTCAGCGTCTGGTCCAGGCCGAAGGGGTTGCCGATGGCGTAGACGCGCTGGCCCACCAGCAGATCGCGGCTCGTGCCCACGGCCAGTGGCGGCAGCTTGTCCTTGGGCGCGTTGATCTTCAGCACGGCCAGGTCGCGGTCGGCGAAGTAGCCCACCAGCGTGGCGTCGTAGGTGCTTTGGTCGGCCAGCGTCACCCGCGCGCCATTGGCGCCCTGGATGACATGGAAGTTGGTGACGATGTGGCCGGCTGCGTCCCAGACGAAGCCGGTACCGGTGCCGCGCGGCACCTGCTGCACGGCCGGGCTGAACATGTCGCGTTGCGCGGCCAGGCTGGTGATGTGCACCACCGACGGGCTGGCCTTCTTGAAGAGCTCGACGTTCGCCAGCTCGTCGGCCGCCAGCGGCCCCCGGGGCGTGACGGCGCGCGGCTGCGCCTCGGTGCGGCCCTGCACCAAGGCCGGCAAGGCCAGGAAGGCGACGCCGGCAGAGGCGGCCACGAGCACCGTGGCAGTGAGGAACAAACGGCGGCGAAAGCTTCTGAACATGGCGGCTTGGGTGTCTGCAACAAGTTGCAGACCCGCCAGATGGGGCCGAGTTCCCCGCCCTCAAGCCGCGCATCACGCCGCTGCGTACGCCACCGCTCAAGCCACCACGTAAGCCGCCGCCCCCGTGGCCAGCAGTGTGCCCTCGTCGTTGACGAGCCGCATCTGCGTGCTGCCGATGCGCCCGCCCAGACGCGTGACCTCGGCCGTGGCGATGAAGTGCTGGCCCAGGCCCGGGCGCAGGTAGTCGATGCGCAGGTCGATCGTGCCCATCTTCGCGAAGCGGTGCATCACCTGCATCGTGTTGTCGTGCGGATGGCGCTCGGCGATGCCCACCATCAGCGCCAGCCCGCCCATCGCATCGAGCGTGGCCGAGATGACGCCGCCGTGCAGCCTGCCGTAGGCGTAGTGGCCGACGAGTTCCGGCCGCATCAGGATGCGTCCGCGCACATCGCCCGGCCGCACGCTCAGCACCTGCAGGCCGAGTGTCTGGTTGAAGGTGATGCGGCGCTCGAACAGCTCCACCAGCGCGGCGTCGAGCCGGGCCTGCTCTTCGGTGCTGCGCGGCACCAGCGGCGCGGTCGTCATGCGGCAGCGCCGGCGTGCAGGCCGAGCATCGCGCGGGCCTCGGCGGGCGTGGCCACCTCGCGGCCGGCGCGGCGGGCACAGGCGGCCAGATCCTCGATGAGCACGCCATTGCCCGCGGCGCGCGAGCCATCGGGCCGGTAGAAGGTGTCTTCCAGCCCGCTGCGCAGGTGGCCGCCGAGATCGGCCGTCTTCTGGTGCACCGGCCACACCTCGGCGCGGCCGATCAGCGTGCTCTGCCAGACGGCGCCCGCGGGCATGTAGCGCGGCAGCAGCGCCAGCAGATCGGCGTCACACGGCATGCCGCTGGCCACGCCCATCACCAGGTTCACCTCGGGCACACCCTTCACCATGCCGGCGCCGAGGTACATGGCCACGCTGCGCAGGAT
>JBIJAP010000374.1:0-3800 GCA_044345715.1 Rubrivivax sp. | reverse complement strand
ACCTGATGACCGGCGCCTACACCCGCAAGGACGGCAAAGGCGCCGTCAGCGCCACTTTGGAGAAGGTTTACAACTACTTCCCGCGCCTGAAGACGCGGCGCACCAGCCAGGCCGCCTACACCTCGGGCGGCGAGCAGCAGATGTGCGCCATCGGCCGCGCGCTGATGGCCAACCCGAAGATGGTGCTGCTCGACGAGCCCAGCATGGGCCTGGCGCCGCAGATCGTGGAAGAGGTGTTCGAGATCGTGAAGGACCTCAACACCAAGGAAAAGACCACCTTCCTGCTGGCCGAGCAGAACACCAACATGGCGCTGCGCTACGCCGACTACGGCTACATCCTCGAAAACGGCCGCATCGTGATGGACGGCGAAGCCAAGTCGCTGCGCGAGAACGAGGACGTCAAGGAGTTCTACCTCGGCATGGGCGGCGGTGACCGCAAGAGCTTCCGCGACGTGAAGAGCTACAAGCGGCGCAAGCGCTGGTTGTCATGAACATCGACGACGACCTGGGTGGCTTCGCGCTGCCCCCGTTCAACGCCGAGCACGCGCACGCGCAGATGAAACGCGCGTTGCGCGATGCGAAGCTGGCCGAACGCGGGCCCGGTTTCGAGCTGCGCGGCAAGCGCGTGGCCGAGCTCGTGGTCAACGGCGCGGCGCTCGACGCGAGGCTGGCACGCAAGCTGGCGCTCACGCCCGAGTGGGACCGCAGCACGCTCAAGAATGCCGGCGAGCAGCGCAAGTGGCTCGACGAGCTGAAGAAGCGCCTGGCCCGCTGGGAAGCCGGCGAAGACTGATCGATCGCGCACGATGGCCACCCGACGCGCTGCGCCCGACTTCGAACCCCAGCGCGCGCTGAGCGCCACCCTGCCCGGCGCCACCGAGAGCGTGAAGTGGGGCGCTGATCTGGTGCACAGCGTCGGCGAGAAGATGTTCGCCGTCTATCTGCTTGACACCCTGCCCGATGGGGCCGGCGTGGCGCGCGTCATCAACTTCAAGGTCGACGCCGAGCGCTTTCTCGAACTCACCGCGGTGCCGGGCGTGACGCCGGCGCCCTACCTGGCCCGCGCGAAGTGGGTGCAGGTGCAACACCCGCACGGCCTTGCGGCCCATGACCTGGACGAGCTTGTCCGCCGCTCGCACGCGCTGGTCGCGGCCGGGCTGACGAAGAAGCTGCAACGCGAACTCGGACTGCTGTGAACGCTCCCACCCCCGCTCTCCTCGCGATCGACCCCCTGGCGCTGCGCGACCCCGCCGTGCGCGAAGCAGCGCTGATGGCCGCGCTGCCGGCCCAGGTGCGCGCCGCGCAGGCCGTGCCGGCGCTGGCGGCCACGCTGGCCGGTATCGACGCCGCGTCCATCAACAGCCGCGAGGCACTGGCGCGAGTGCCCGTCACGCACAAGCAGCAGTTGTTCGAGCGCCAACAGGCGGCGCGGGCGGCCGGCGAGGCCGATCCCTTCGGCGGCTACAGCGCCATCGGCTGGCGCGCCACCGGCATCGCGGCCGGCACCGCTGGCGCCTTGCGCCGGGCGCGGCGCGTGTACCAGTCGCCCGGGCCGATCTACGAGCCCGAAGGCCACGCGGCCGACTACTGGCGCACCGCGCGCGCCATGCAGGCAGCCGGCTTCGAGGCCGGCGACCTGGTGCACAACAGCTTCAGCTACCACCTCACGCCCGGCGCCTGGATCATGGAAAGCGGCGCGCTCGCGCTCGGCTGCTCCGTGTTCCCCGGCGGCACCGGCCAGACCGAGCAGCAGCTGCAGGCCATGCAGCACCTGCGCCCCGACGCCTACGCCGGCACGCCGAGCTTCCTGCGCATCCTGCTCGAGAAGGCGGCCGAGCTCGGCCTGGCGCTGCCCCACCTGAAGAAGGCGCTCGTCAGCGGCGAGGCCTTCCCGCCGAGCCTGCGCGACTGGCTGGCCGAGCGCGGCATCGCCGGCTACCAGGCTTACGCCACAGCCGATGTGGGCGTGATCGCCTTTGAGACCAGCGCGCGCGAGGGCCTCGTGGTCGACGAAGGCGTGCTGGTGGAGATCGTGCGCCCCGGCACCGGCGATCCGCTGCCCGACGGCGAAGTGGGCGAGGTCGTCGTCACGGTGTTCACGCCCGACTACCCGATGCTGCGCTTCGGCACCGGCGATCTCTCGGCCATGCTGCCCGGGCCCTGCCCCACCGGCCGCAGCAACCGCCGCATCAAGGGCTGGATGGGCCGTGCCGATCAGACCGCCAAGGTGCGCGGCATGTTCGTGCACCCGGCGCAGGTGGCCGAGGTGCTGAAGCGCCACCCCGAGCTCGGCCGCGGCCGCCTGGTGGTGGCCGGCGAGATGGCCGCCGACACCCTGACGCTGCGCGTGGAAGCCCGCACGCGCCCGGCCGGCCTGGCCGACGCCGTGGCGCTGAGCGTGCGCGACCTGACCAAGCTGCGCGCCGACATCGAGCTCGTCGAGCCGGGCAGCCTGCCCAACGACGGCAAGGTGATCGAAGACGCCCGCAGCTACCGCTGAGCCCGGACGCGGACTTCTCCACGTTCGAGGCGTGGATAGGTAGTTTCCACGCGGCGGTTCCGGGCGGCTTGCCTACCATCGCGCCTCGCGTACCACCATCTGCGGAGACAAGCCCGTGAAAAAGACCCTCGTTGCCCTGGCCGCCGTCGTCCTGTCTGGCGCCGCTATGGCCTGGCCGGAGAAGCCCATCACCATCGTCGTGCCGTTCGCGGCGGGCGGCCCCACCGACAAAGTGGCGCGCGACTTCGCCGTGGCGATGCAGAAGAACATCCCGAACTCGACCGTCATCGTCGAGAACGTCGGCGGCGCCGGCGGCACGCTGGGCGCCGGCCGCGTGGCCAAGGCCGCAGCCGACGGCCACACCTTCCTGCTGCACCACATCGGCATGGCCACCAGCCCGGCTCTGTACCGCAACCTGCCCTACAAGACGCTCGACGACTTCGAGTACGTCGGCATGATCAACGACGTGCCCATGACGCTGGTCGGCCGCACCACGCTGCCGGCGAACAACTATGCCGAACTCGTGAAGTGGCTGGAAGCGAACAAGGGCAAGATCAACCTGGCCAACGCCGGCCTGGGCGCCGCGTCGCACCTGTGCGGGCTGCTGTTCCAGCAGGCTGTCAAGATCGACATGACGACCATCCCGTACAAGGGCACCGGCCCGGCCATGACCGACCTGCTCGGCGGCCAGGTCGACCTGATGTGCGACCAGACCACCAACACCACGGCGCAGATCACCGGCGGCAAGGTCAAGGCCTTCGCCGTGACGAGCAGCCGCCGCCTGAGCACGCCCGGCCTGAACAACCTGCCCACGCTGGACGAGTCGGGCCTGAAGGGCTTCAACGTCGGCGTCTGGCACGGTCTGTACGCCCCCAAGGGCACACCTGCTCCGGTGCTGACCCGCGTGAATACGGCGCTGAAGGCGGCACTCAAGGACCCGGCCTTCGTTGGCAGCATGGAGTCGCTGGGCGCGGTGATCATCAACGACGCCCGCAACAACCCGGCCGAGCACAAGCGCTTCGTCGAGGCCGAGATCAACAAGTGGGGTCCGGTCATCAAGGCGGCAGGTCAGTACGCGGACTGAGCACCTCGCCCATGTCGCACGATGAAGCCGCCCGCCCGGGCGGCTTTTTCCTTTCGGGCGCGCCGATCTGCGTGTTCGACAGCATCACCGAGGCCGTCGGTGGCCCGCCAGGCCCGGTGGTGTTGAGCGCCTAGGAGCGTGGGCGGCAGAAGGGAAGTCCCTGACATCGCCGCACGCCGTGCAGACGTTTATGGAGCATGAGCTACCGCCCCTACG
>JBIJAP010000373.1:0-3804 GCA_044345715.1 Rubrivivax sp. | reverse complement strand
CACGCTGGGCAGCAAGGCAGAGATCGAGCTGCCCGAGGGCACGCAGCACGGCAAGACCTTCCGCCTGCGTGGCAAGGGCATCAAGGGCCTGCGTTCCAGCTACCCGGGCGACCTCTACTGCCACGTGGCGGTGGAAACGCCGGTCAAGATCACCGAGCACCAGCGCAAGCTGCTGAAGGAACTCGACGATTCCTTCCGCAAGGGCGGCGAACGCCACTCGCCCAACGCCAAGAGCTGGACCGACCGCGTCAAAGACCTGTTCAAGTAAACGGTCGGCCGGGCCGATAGCCACGGGATGCCGCCGGGAGCCTGCCGCGCCCGGCAAACCTTGGCCATGACCACTCATTCCCGACGCCATTGCTGCCTGCGCCACCGTGCCGCCCCTTGCAGGAGGTGGCCCTGATGGACCGCGAGATCCACAAAGCACGCGCACTGGTCGTCGAGCCACAGACCACGATGCGCAACATCCTCTCGGCGCAGCTGCGCGATCTGGGCGTGGGGCACATCACCGCGGTGCCACGCACGCACGACGCCCGCCTGGCGCTGGAGCGCGGCTCTTTCGAAATCGTGCTGTGCTCGCGCGAGTTCGAGGGCATGCCTGACAACGGCCAGGAACTGCTCGACGAGCTCCGGCGCGAGAACCAGCTGCCCTACAGCACGGTGTTCATCATGCTGTGCACCACGGTCACTTACCACCAAGTGGTGGAAGCGGCCGAATCAGCGCTCGACGGGCTCGTCGTTCGGCCTTGCACCACCACGGCGCTGGAAGCTCGACTGACGGAGGCGCGCAAGCGCAAGCGCGAACTCGGCCCCATCCTGCAGGCCCTGGATGAAGGCAACGAGCAAGTCGGCCTTGTGCTGGCGATGAAGCGCTGGACGACCCGGCAGCCCTATGCCAGCTGGTGCGGGCGCCTGGCCGGCGAGCTGCTGCTGCGCCTGGCGCGCCCCGACGAAGCGCGCAAGGTCTTCGAGACGCTGGCGGCGCCGGCCGACGCCGCCTGGGCCTGGCTCGGCGTGGCCCGCGCCCAGATGGCCACGGGCCAGCTGGCAAAGGCCCAGCAGGTGGTGCAGAAGGTGCTCGCCGCCGAACCCCGCAATGCGGACGCCCACGACCTGGAAGGCCGGCTGCTGATCGAGCAGTGCCAGTTCGACCGCGCGCTCGAGAGCTACCGCCGCGCTGCCGACATCACGCCGAGCTGCCTGCTGCGCAACCAGCACGCCGGCGCCTTGGCCTTCTACCAGGGCCAGGCAGAGGCGGCCAACGTGTGGCTGGAGCGCGCTGTGTCGCTGGGCGCGCAGAGCAAGCTGTTCGACGCGCTGACGCTGGCGTTGCTGGCGATGCTGCGCCACGACGCCCGCGACATGAGCGGCCTGCGTGCCGCGGCAGGCCAGCTGGCGCAGTACCGCTCGCGTTTCTCGGGCTCGCTGCGGCTGCAGCGGCTCGAGCAGAGCGTGGGCGTGCTGATGGCCCTGACCGAAGGCCCGCTCGATGCCGCGGTGAAGCAGCTGCGTGCGATGTCGGACTGCGCCCACGACGACGCGTTCGACCTTGAGGCGGCGAACCTGCTGCTGGGCCTGTGGGCGCGCGCACCAGCCGAGTACCGCGACGCAGCAGGCCATGAGAACTTCGTGCGCCAGGTCGGCCTGCGCTTCAGCACCGGGCGCGCGATCACCGAAGTGCTGATGGCAGCCGCCCGTCGCGAAGAAGGCGTCGTCAACTGGCTGCAGGAGTCCCAGCAGGTCGTGGCCGCCGTGGTCGAGCAGGCCATGGAGCGCTCGCTGGCCGGTGACGCGCCGGCCGCCGTGGCGCTGCTGCTGGCCGATGCCCGCCAACACTTCAACGCCAAACACATCGACCTCGTGCTGGCCATCGGCCGCCGCGCAATTGCGCAGGGCACCGCCAGCGCCGATGCGCTACAGCCCGCCCTTGACGAAGCCCTGCAGTTGCAAACTCGCACCTGCCGGGTCGCCAATCACATTGCCGGCATCCAGCGCACCGGCCGCTCACCTGGCGGCTTGCAGCTGCGCACACGAACTCCGGAGACCGCAGATGCAACTGGTACTTGACCGCGAAGTCACCAACCACAGCGCGCTGGTGATCGACGCCAACTCGACCTCGCGCAGCGTGCTGATGAGTCAGTTACGCGAGTTCGGCTTCGGCACCGTGAAGGCCGCGAGCCGCATCGCAGATGCGCGCGAGATGATCGAGCATCGGCGCTTCAACCTGATCCTGTGCGACGACTCCGAAAACAGCGGCGGCAGCACCGCACAAGACCTGCTTGAGGAACTGCGGCGCGAACAGCTGATGCCGTACTCGACCGTGTTCGTGATGATCACGCCCCAGGCCACCTACGCCACCGTGGCCGAGGCGGCCGAGGCAGCGCTCGACAGCCTCATGGTCAAGCCCTTCTCGGCCAACACGCTGTTCGAGCGGCTGAAGGAGTCACGTCAGCGCAAGCGCGTGCTGAAGGACATCTTCGAGGCCATGGAGGAGAAGAACTACGAGCTCGCCGCCGAGTTCTGCCTGCAGCGCTTCAACCAACGTCAGCTGTACTGGTTGTATGCGGCCCGCATCGGCGCCGAGTTGCTGCTGATGCTCAAGCGGAACGACGAAGCCAAGGCCTTGTACGACGCCGTCGTTGCCGCCAAGACCATGCCCTGGGCCAAGCTGGGCGTGGCGCGGGTGCAGCTGGCGCAGGGCGAGGTGGTGCAGGCCCGGCGAACGCTGGAGGCGCTGATCGACGAGGCGCCGACGTTCGCCGACAGCTACGACGTCCTGGGCAAGGTGCACATCGAACAAGGCAACCTCGCCGAAGCGCTGGAGACCTACCGCTCCGCGGCCGAAAGGACGCCCGGCTGCGTGCTTCGACTGCAGCACGCAGGCACGCTGAGCTTCTATACCGGTGATGTCGCCGCGGCCAAGGATCTGCTCGAGCGCACCTGGCAGCTGGGCCACAAGTCGCGCCTGTTCGACGTGTTGTCGATGATGCTGCTGGCGCTGCTGCGCTTCGACGCGAACGACACCAAGGGCCTGGAGGGCGCGCACGATGTGCTCGTGAGCTTCTCCGACCGTTACCCACAATCGGTGCGCCTGCGGCGCATGGCGCAGCTCGTCGACGTGCTGGTGCGTTTGAACCGCGGGCGGCTCGAAGAGGCCGTGACGCTGCTGCGGCGCGAGACTGTGGGCTTGAATGAATCCAACTTCGACATGGAGTCGGCAACCAACGCGACCTCGGTGTGGTCACGCCTGGTGCGCTATGGGACGGGCACGAACGAAATCGACACGATCCTGGGCCAAATCGCGCGGCGATTTGCGGTCTCGCGTGCCACCTGCGAGGTGCTGGTGTCGGCGGCGCGCATGCATCCGGATGCCTCCGAGGTGATCCGTAACGCCTACACGCAAGTGACCAAGCTGGCCGAGCAGGCGATGAACCTGTCGATGCAAGGCCAGCCGAAAAAGGCCGTCGAGGCTTTGCTCCAACAAGGCGGCAGCAGCCGCAACGCCAAGCTCATCGAGTTGGCGGGCCTTGTGGCAAGCCGCCATCAGGAGCGCATCGAAGGCGTGCAGGAGTTGCTCGAGACAGCCGAGACACTGTCGAACCTCTACTGCTCGCCAGCCACGCACATTGCCGGGGTGAGGCGCAGCAGCCGCTCGGCGGGCGGCCTGGTGATACGGCGCTAGCCCGGAAATTTCATCATCATCAGGTCGGCAGCCTCGTGCCGTGGCGCGTTGTCATGGGTATCTGACCGCCTATGCCAACAGAGGACTGCCGATGCCAAAGTGTACGGATGCCAAGATCGATT
>JBIJAP010000405.1:0-3523 GCA_044345715.1 Rubrivivax sp. | reverse complement strand
CCTCCAGCCGCAGCAAGTGCATGCCGACGCGCAGCTGGTGAACGGGGATCTTCTTGTGCATGGGGGGGGTGGGCGCCCGGGAGCTGGCTGCCCCGGTCACCTGTGGTTGTCGGCCTGCAACGGGCCCGCTTGAGGCAGGGGCACGTGCCGCGCGGGTGTTTCGGCTCATCAGGGCGTCATGGAGGCTCGGTGCAATCGCGTTTCGTGAATTCATGCGCCGGCCCGGGCCCCCGCGGCGGCCTTGCGCTGCTGGTGGCGGCGCAGGGCCTGTCGGCGCTGGCCGACCACGCGCTGCTGATCGTGGGCATGGCAAGGCTGGCCGAGATGGCGCTGCCCGCCTGGTGGGCGCCGCTGTTGAAGCTGGTGTTCACGCTCGCCTATGTGCTGCTGGCGCCGGTGGTCGGCGCCTGGGCCGACAGCCAGCCCAAGGCCCGCGCACTGAAGCTGACGACGGCGCTCAAGGCCTGCGGCGTGGCCTGGCTGCTGGGCGGCGGCCACCCCCTGCTGGCGCTGGCGCTGGCCGGCATCGGCGCTGCGGCCGCCGCGCCGGCACGCTACGGCTGGGTGGCCGAGCGGGTGCCGGCCGGCCGGCTGGTGGCGGCCAACGCCTGGCTCGAGGGCATGACGGTCTGCGCCGCAGTGCTGGGCATCGGCTTCGGCGGCTGGCTGGTGCGGCCGGGGGGCGGCGGCGTGGCCGCGGCAGCCGCGGTGCTGCTGGCGGTGCAGGCGCTGGCCCTGCTGCTGCTGGGCGCGCTGCCGCGGGCGGCCGCCACGCGCCCAGGTCGACCCCGGCACGGGCGGCTTCGCCGGGGCCAGTTGCTGCGTCGGTTCGCCGCCGGCCAGCGCCGGCTGTGGGGCGACGGGCTGGCCTCGCTGTCGCTGAACGTCACGACGCTGTTCTGGGGTGCCGCTGCCGTGCTGCAGATCGCAGTGCTGCAGTGGGCGGCGGAGGTGCTGGCGCTGCCGCTGCACCGCGCCACGGCGCTGCAGATGGCGGTGGCCGTGGGCATCGTGGCCGGGGCCGCCTGGGCCGGCCGGCACGTGCCGCTGGCAGCGGCACCGCGGCTGCTGCCGCTGGGCCTGCTACTCGGCCTGGGCGTGGCTGCCGCCAGCCTGCTGACGCACTGGGTGACTGCACTGGTGGCGATGGCGGCGCTGGGCGCCATCGGTGGCGTGCTGGTGGTGCCGATGAACGCGCTGCTGCAACAACGCGGCCATGCGCTGCTGAGCGCCGGGCGCGCCATCGCCGTGCAGAACTTTGCCGAGAACTGCAGCATCCTGCTGATGTTGGCCCTGCACGCGGCGCTGCTGGCAGCGGGCCTGGACGTGCGTCTGCTGATGGCGCTATTGGGGCTGGCGGTGAGCGCCGGTGTGGCGCTGCTGATGTTCAGAGGGCGGGCGAAGGCCGCGCGGCCAGCCTGAGCTGCGGCGCCTGGTCGATGGCGGCCAGGTACTCCGACTCCACCTCGCGCGCGATGCGGCCCCAGTCGAGCTTGAGTGCGGTGTGGCGGCCCTCGGCACCCAGCAGGCGCGCCTCGGCCAAGTGGCCGGCCAGGCGGGCTGCCGTGCTGCAGAACTCGGCGCCTTCGCCGGGCTTCACGAGCAGGCCGTTGTGGCCGTGGCTCACCAACTGCCCGGCCGCCGCGCAGTCGAAGGCCACCACGGCCAGGCCGCTGGCCAGGGCTTCGGGCAGGACGTTGCCGTAGGTCTCGGTGAGGCTGGGAAACAGGAACACGTCGGCGCTGGCGTAGTGCGCCGCGAGGTCTTCGCCGCGCTGCAGGCCGGCGAAGTGCGCGTCGGGGCAGCGCTGCTGCATCGCCGCGCGCGCCGGGCCGTCGCCCACGAACACCAGCTTCACGCGCGGGTCGCGCTGGCGCATCGTGGCGTGGGCGGCGACCAGCGTCTCGAGGTTCTTCTCGGGTGCGATGCGGCCCACGTGCATCGCCACCATCTGGTCGGGCGCCACGCCCCAGCTGCGGCGCACGGCCTCGCTGCGGCGGGCCGGGTCGAACAAGGTGGTGTCGACACCGCGCGCCACCACGCGCAGATTCATGAAGCCCTCGGCCTGCAGCTCGGAGCGCAAGGTGTCGGTGGGCACCATGGTGCAGGCCGTGCGGTTGTGGAACTTGCGCAGGTAGCCCACGATGGGCCGCTGCAGCCAGGCCACGCCGTAGTGGCGGCTGTAGGCGTGGAAGTTGGTGCGGAAGTCCGAGACCACCGGCAGCCGAAGCGCCTGCGCCGCCTGCAGCGCGCTCCAGCCCAGAGGGCCTTCGGTGACGATGTGGACCACGTCGGGCCGCTGCAAGCCCCACAGCCGCAGCAGCGAGCGGCGCGAGGGCAGGCCCATCTTCAGCTGCGGGTAGCGCGGGATCGGCAAGCCACGCATCAGCACCTCGGCATAACCGGGCTCCTCTGCGGCGCCGTCCTCGTGGTTCTGGCGCGGGCGGATCACCTGCAGCTCGTGGCCGCGATCGCGCAGTTCGGCCACCACGCGCGCCGAAGTGGCGGCAACGCCGTTCACCTCAGGAGGCCAGGTTTCGGTGACCACCGCCACGCGCAGCGAGCGCCGTGCGGGCATGAAGGCATCGACGGTGAGGGCGTCATCACGGTGCAGCGTCATGCCCCCACTGTGAGTCCGGACGGCAACAGGCTGATGACAGCTGATCACCGGCTGTTGTCGTGACAGCACGGCGACAGCGAAGCGACACGGTTCCGTCACCGGGGCTTCATGGCCGATGGTCACGATGCGGTCACCGTTTCACGAAGCCGGAGAACACAAGTGAGTGCCTTTTTCGACACCCTGAAGACCCAGCGCTGGGACGACCACCGCTACTACCACCAGAGCCGCATCAACCAGACGCTGCACTTCATCAGCGCAATCTCGTTCCTGGTGGCTTACGTCGTGGTGTTCTTCGACCCCGCGCTGGCCGCGCTCATTGGCTGGGGCATCGGCATGACGACGCGGCAGTCGGGCCACTTCTTCTTCGAGCCCAAGGGCTACGACCACATCAATGACGCCAGCTTCCAGCACAAGGAAGACATCAAGGTCGGCTACAACCTGAGCCGCAAGATCGTGCTGCAGGCCGTGTGGCTGGCGCTGCCGGTGGCGCTGTGGCTGACACCGTCGCTGGGCGGGCTCATCGAGCCGGCGGTGGGCTTCGAAGGCTGGCTGCGCGACGTGGGCATGGCCTGGTTCGCGCTCGGCGTGGCGGGCCTGCTGTTCCGCACGGTGCACCTGTTTTTCATCAAGGACGTGACCGAGGGCCTGGCCTGGGCGACGAAGATCCTCACCGACCCCTTCCACGACTTCATGACCTACCGCCAAGCGCCGCTGGCGCTGCTGCGCGGCGAGCTGCTCGACCCGATGCACCACGTGCGCGGACAGCACTGATTTCGACGCCGGGCCTGCGTGGGAGACTCCCGGGCGTCGCGGTCGCGGCGCCGCTGAGGTTGAGTCTGCAACCGTTCGGGCTGAGCGTGAACCTGTTCGCGCTGAGCCTGAACCCGTTCGGGCTGAGCCTGA
>JBIJAP010000064.1:0-12143 GCA_044345715.1 Rubrivivax sp. | reverse complement strand
CCTGTCCAACCTGCTGGGCATCTGGAAGAGCCTGCAGATCCTGCTGCCCGATGCGGCCGCCGCCGATGCCTGGGTGCGCCAGCCCAACACCGCCGCGCCCTTTGGCGGCCGCAGCGCGCTCGACCGCATGCTGGGCGGCAACGTGAGCGACTTGCACCTGGTGCGCCGCTACCTCGACGGCGTGCGTGGCGGAGGCTGGTCCTGAAGGTGCTTTCTGCGGCGGTGGAACCGCCCGTGCGCCGCATCCGCTGGCCCGAGGCCTGCCGCATCGTGCCGACGCGCCACCCGTCGGAGAACCTGTTCGACCGTGTTGCCGATGCCGAGGACTTCGACGCGCTTTACGCCCTCGAGGCGATGACCAACGAGCGCGCGCGCGATGAACTCGGCGAGATCGAGCGCGTGCCGCGCGAGCAGCGCCGCTACGGCGCCGGCAGCGGGCCGATCATGGCCGCCTTCACGCACGTCAACACCGAGGGCAGCCGCTTCTCGGCCGGTGAATGGGGTATGTTCTACGCCGCCAAGGAACGCGACACCGCAGTGGCCGAGACCCGCTATCACCACGCGCGCTTTCTGTCGGCCACCCGGCAGGGGCCGCTGCACCTGCCGATGCGGCTGCTGTCGGTGGCCATCGATGCGAAGCTGCACGACTTGCGCGCGCCGGGCGTGGTGCCGGCCGCGGTGTTCGACCCCGACGACTACACCGCCTCGCGAGCGCTCGGTGCACGGCTGCGCGCAAGCGCTTCCGAGGGCGTGGTCTACCCCAGCGTGCGTGCGCCGCGCGGCCAGTGTGCAGGCCTGTTCACGCCGCGCGGCGCCAGCCGCTGCGTGCACGCCGCGGTGCTGCTGTACGCCTGGGATGGCAGCCGCTTCACCGACGTCTACGAGAAGACCGCATGAGCAGCCTCCCCGGCGAACGCTTCGACCGGCTCGACGCGCTGCGCGCCGTGGCCATCGCCTGGATGGCGGTGTTCCACTTCCTCTTCGACCTCAACCACTACGGCTACCTGCAGTCGCGCCACAGCTTCCACCACGACGCGCTGTGGGTCTCGCAGCGCACGGTGATCGTCAGCCTGTTCCTGTTCTGCGCCGGTCTGGGCGTGGCGGTGGCGCAGGCGCAGGGCCAGAGCTGGGCGCGCTTCTGGCGGCGCTGGGCGCAGGTGGCGGGTTGCGCGCTGCTGGTGAGCATCGGCTCCGCGTTCATGTTCCCTCGCAGCTTCATCTTCTTCGGCGTGCTGCACGGCATTGCGGCGATGCTGATCGTGGCGCGGCTGGCGGCGCCGCTGCGCCTGTGCTTGTGGCCGCTGGGCGCGCTGGCGCTGCTGCTGCCCTGGGTGCTGCAGATCGAGGCCTTCAACATCAAGCCGCTGGCCTGGACGGGGCTCATCACGCGCAAGCCCGTCACCGAGGACTTCGTGCCCGTGCTGCCGTGGCTCGGCGTCATGCTTTGGGGCGTGGCAGCCGGGCAGGCGCTGCTGGCGCACCGGCGTGAGGTGCTCACCGGGCCGCTGGCGGCGCCGCTGCAGCCGCTGGCCGTGCTCGGGCGCTGGAGCCTGAGCTTCTACATGCTGCACCAGCCGGTTTTCATCGGCGGCATCCTGGCCGGGCGGTGGTTGGGGTGGTGGTGAAATCGGAGCGATGAACAAGCCCGCTGCCAAGCAAGTCCTCTTCGGCTTCCATGCCGTCACCGTGCGGTTGAAGACCGCACCGGAGTCGGTGGCCGAAGTCCATATCGACGCCACGCGGCGCGACGCCCGCATGCGCCAGTTCCGCGAGCGCGCCGAGGCCGCCGGAGTGCGCGTGATCGACAGCGACGGCACGCGCCTGGACGCCTTGGTCGGCAACCCGCGCCACCAGGGCGTGGCGGCGCGGTGCACCGCGCTGGCGCCGAGGCACTCGCTCGACGAAGTGCTCGAAGACGCCGAAGCGGCGGGCGCCGGCCCCGCGCTCGTGCTGGTGCTTGATGGCGTGACCGACCCCCACAACCTCGGCGCCTGCCTGCGCGTGGCCGACGGCGCCGGCGCGCACGCCGTGGTGGCGCCCAAGGACCACGCCGTGGGCCTGAACGCCACCGTGGCCAAGGTGGCCAGCGGCGCGGCAGAGACGGTGCCCTACCTGATGGTCACCAACCTGGCACGCACGCTGAACGAACTGAAGGAGCGTGACATCCGCGTCATCGGCACCAGCGACGACGCCTCCGCCACGCTGTACGACGTCGATCTGTCGGGCCCCGTGGCCCTGGTGCTGGGCGCCGAAGGCGCGGGCCTGCGCCAGCTGACGCGCAAGACCTGCGACGAACTCGTGCGCATCCCGATGGCCGGGGCGGTGGAGAGCCTGAACGTCAGCGTCGCTGCGGGGGTTTGTCTGTACGAGGCGGCACGCCAGCGCAAGGCGCAAGGCGCGAGGTTGAGCGACTCTGCAACGTTCCACCGCCACCGTTCGGGCTGAGCCTGTCGAAGCCCAGGTTCACTCACCTCCTCCGTTCGGGCTGAGCTTGTCGAAGCCCAGGTTCACCGCGAGCGCTTCGACAGGCTCAGCGCGAACGGGGTCAGCGGCCCTCGCCCTTCATCCCTCACCGCGACCGAGCCTGTTCCAACGCCGCGGCCACCGCATCGCGATAGACCTCGAACCGCGACACGTCGTTGTGCCCGGCGCCGGCTACCTCCACCAGCCGCACCCCATGCGCCAGCGCCTTGAGGCGGCGGCTATGCGAGATGTCGATCAGCCGGTCTTCGGTGCCGTGCAGCATCAGCACCGGCGTCTTCACTCTGGGCAGCGCCTCGGCCGTCGACAGCGGGTAGCGCAGCACGGCCTTCGGCACCCAGGGATAGTGCTCGTCGGCCAGCGCCGCCATCCCCAGGTAGGGCGAGGCCAGGATGGTGAGCTCCGGCTGCACCTCGGCCGCTAGCACGGCCGCCAGGCCCGTGCCCAGCGAGCGCCCGTAGAACACGCGCGTGAAGTCTTCGCCTCGGCCTGCGTATTCGGCTGCCACGGCCTGCCACGCGGCGCGCACGTCGGCATGCAGTTGCGCCTCGCTGGTGATGCAGCAGGGGCTCTTGCCGTAGCCGCGGTAGTCGATCATGAACAGGTCGAGGTTGGCGCGGCGGTAGATGTCGAGGTTGAGGAACCAGCCCTCCAGGCTGCCGCCGTTGCCGTGCAGGAAGAACACCACGCCGTGGGGCCGCGGCAGCCTCAGGTGCAGCGCGTTGAGGCGGCCGCCCTGCACCTCAATCCAGCGCTCGTTCACGTCCGGGCCCTTGTCGAACACCCAGTCGGCGGGCAGCGTGTGCGGCCGGAAGATCAGCCACTCCTGCTTGAACCACAGCGCGGCCACCAGCCCCGCCCACACCAGCACCGCCATCGCCGTCAGGCGCAGCAGCCGGCGCAGCAGGCCCTTCACACCCACCCCAGCACACCGGCCAGCGCACCGGCCGCCAGCGCCCACATCGGGTTGCGTCGCGTGCGCAGCATCAGCCACAGCGTGCCCGCTACCAGCACCCACGCCACCGGCTCGCTGGCCATCGGCCGCAGCAGCACCGCGCCGGTGGCAAGCAGCAGACCGATGGTCAGCGGCGCGAGGCCGGCCGAGAAGGCCTGCACGCCGCGCGAGTGGCGGTGGCGCTCGCCGAAGCGCCCGGCGCCCACGGCCAGCACGGCCGAAGGAAGCAGCGAGCCGGCCATCGTGGCGGCCACGCCCATGAGGCCGCCTACGCTGTAGCCGATGGCGGCGACGAACAGGACGTTAGGCCCCGGCGCGGCCTGCCCGATGGCGATGCAGTCGTTGAACTGCCCCGGCGTCAGCCAGCCCTCCTCCGCCACCACCAAGCGCTGCATCTCGCTCACCGTGGTGATGGCGCCGCCGATGGCCACCAGCGACAGCGCCGTGAAGTGCAGGAACAGCCGCCACCAGTCTGCGGCGTCGATGCCCACCGGGCCCCACAGCAGCAGACTCCAGGTCTCGTTCATGTCGGCTTGCCGCGCGCTTTGCTGCGCGTTCTGCCAATTCGCCAGGCCGCCAGCGCGATGCCCGGCAAGCCCAGCGCAAGCACCACCCACGGCAGGGGCCAGCGCAGCCACGCGATCATCAAAACGGTGGCCGCCACGAAGGCCATGGCCGGCACGCGCCCCAGCGGGTTGGCACGCAGCCCAGGCACCAGCTTGATGGCCGTGGCCAGCACCAGCCCGCCCGCCACCACGCCCATGCCGCGCAGCGCGCCGCCCACCGCGGGCACATCGGCGAAGCGCAGCGCGGCCATCGTGAGCAGCACCACCACCAGCAGCGGCAGCACCAGCATGCCGGTGCAGGCGGCGAGGGCGCCACGCCAGCCGAAGCAGCGGTCGCCGTAGATCAGTGCGAGGTTGATGACGTTGGGCCCGGGCAGAACCTGCGACAGCGACAGCAGCTCGAGGAACTGCTCGCGCGTCAGCCAGCCCAGGCGATCGACGAGCTCGCGCTGCGCCACCGGCAGCACGCCGCCGAAGCCCTGCATCGCCAGCCGGTTGAAGG
Source organism: Rubrivivax sp. (assembly GCA_044345715.1). Taxonomy (GTDB): domain Bacteria; phylum Pseudomonadota; class Gammaproteobacteria; order Burkholderiales; family Burkholderiaceae_C; genus Rubrivivax. The sequence continues at coordinate 7,639 of JBIJAP010000064.1, read as the reverse complement.
CCTTGAACAGCGCTGCCGGCGAGGCCGGCGCTGCCGATGCCGGCGCGGCATCAGGCATCGACGCGCCCCACGCTGGCGCGGCGCGCCAGCAGCATGCTCACCAGCAGCGCCAGGCCCATCCAGGCCAGCGCCACGTCGGCCAGCGGCGCAAAGCCGCCTGCGGCCACGATGGCACCGCCGCCGGCCGCGCCCAGCGCCTGCCCGGCGTAGATGGCCGAGGTGTTCAGCGCCAGCAGCGCCGGCGCCACCGCGGGCGCCGCCGCCGACAGCCGCGCCTGCTGCGCCGAGTTCGTGGCGAAGGTGCCCAGGGCCCAGGGCACCAGCACCAGCGTGGCCACCCACAACGAATCGGCCCAGTGCCAGGCAAAAAATGCCAGGCCGACGCTGATGAGGCCCAGGTTCACGCAGCGCGGCGGGCCCAGCCGCTCGATCCAGCGCGTCAGCAGCACGTTGCCGACGAGGCCGAAGAGCCCGAACCACATGAACAGGAAGCTGATGCCTTCGGCGCTGGCGCCCAGCACCTGGCGGTAGTAGGGCGCCATGTAGCTGAAGAGCGTGAACTGCCCGGCGCCGCTGAGCACCGTCACGGCCACCAGCGCCATCAGCCAGGGGTTGCGCAGCACGCGGCCCCAGCCGGCGAGCGACATTGGCGGCGGCCGCACGCCGTCGGGCACGGTGCGCCACACCGCCACGGCGGCCATGGCCGAGAGCACGGCCACCACGCCGAAGGCGTAGCGCCAGCCGAAGCTTTCGCCGATCCAGGCGTGCAAGGGCATGCCCAGCACCGAGGCCAGGCTCCAGCCGAGGAAGATGTAGCTCATGTGGCGGCCGCGTTCGCCCTCGGGTGCCATCACGTTGATGGCCGCGGCGGCCTGCGGCGTGAACACCGCCGCTGCCAGCACCGCCAGCGCGCGCAGCGGCAGCAGCGCGGCGTAGCCCGGCACCAGCGCGCAGACCAGGTGGCCGATGGCGTACCAGGCCAGCGCGCCAGTGAGCAGCACCCGGCGGTCCATGCCACCCAGCAGCAGGGCCAGCAGCGGCGCGCCGCAGCCCATGGCCACCGCGCCGATGGTGATCAGCTGGCCGGCGACAGCCACCGAGACCTGAAGCGATTCGACGAGGTTGTTCAGCGAGCCGGGCACCACCATCACGCCGCAGCCGATGGCGAAGTTGCCGGCCAGCAGCGCCAGCCGGGCCGAGGCCAGGCTCATCGGCGGCGCGCCGCTGTCGCCGGGCCGATCATCGAAGCACCTTCAGCGCTTCTGGATTGACCAGGTTCGTCGGCGTGTTGTGGATGAAGTTGACGACGTTGTCGAAAGCGGCGCCGAAGTACAGCTCGTAGCTGTCCTGTTCGACATAACCGATGTGCGGCGTGCAGATGGCGTTTTCGAGGCGCAGCAGCGGCTGGCCCTGCAGGATGGGTTCGGTTTCGAACACGTCGACCGCGGCCATGCCAGGGCGGCCGCGGTTGAGTGCCGCGACGAGTGCGTGGTCTTCCACCAGTTCGGCGCGCGAGGTGTTCACGAACAGCGCCGTGGGCTTCATGCGCGAGAGGGCGTCGAGCCTGACGATGCCGCGTGTGGCGGCGCTCAGCCGCAGGTGCAGGCTGAGCACATCGCACTGCTCGAAGAAGGCCTCGCAGCTGTCGGCGCTGGTATGCCCGTCGGCACGGGCGCGCTCGCGCGAGAGCTCGCTGCCCCAGACGACGACCTCCATGCCGAAGGCGCGGCCATAGCCGGCCACGAGGCGGCCGATCTTGCCGTAGCCCCAGATGCCCAGCGTCTTGCCCTTGAGCAGCATGCCGACACCGAAGTTGGGCGGCATCGACGCCGCCTTCAGCCCGCTCTGCTGCCAGGCACCGTGCTTGAGGTTGCCGATGTACTGCGGCAGCCGCCGCATCGCCGCCATGACGAGCGCCCAGGTCAACTCGGCCGGTGCCACCGGCGAGCCGGTGCCCTCGGCCACCGCGATGCCCAGCCGCGTGGCGGCCTCGACGTCGATGTGGCTGCCGATGCGCCCGGTTTGCGAGATCAGCTTCAGTTTCGGCAGCTTGTCTAGCAGCGCGCGCGGGAACTGCGTACGTTCGCGAATGAGCACCAGCACGTCGGCATCTCGCAGCCGCACGCTGAGCTGCCCGATGCCCTTGACGGTGTTGGTGAAGACCTTGGCGTTGTAAGGCTCCAGCATCTGCGCACACTTGAGCTTGCGCACGGCGTCCTGGTAGTCGTCGAGGATGATGATGTTCATGGGCTGCGGGGGATTGTGCCGCGCGGCAGCGCGGCAACCCCGGGCGCTCCTACACTGCCGCGCGTTCCCGAACACCCCTGAGGAGACCCCGATGAGCCTGACGATGCACGCCGCCACCGCACCCGCTTTCACCCGCATGCTGAACAACCTGCTGGCCTGGCTCGACAAGGCTCAGGCCCATGCCGAGACGCGCCGCTTCGACACCGCCAACTACCTGGGCCTGCGCCTGGCGCCCGACATGCTGCCGCTGACGCGGCAGATCCAGATCGCCTGCGACGGCGTCAAGGGCTGCATGGCGCGACTGGCCGGCGTGGAGGTGCCGAAGTGGGACGACACCGAGACGACGCTCGATGAGCTGCGCGCCCGCGTGCGCCGCACGCTGGACTACGTGGCCTCATTCGCGCCGGCGCAGATCGACGGCAGCGAAACGCGCGAGATCGTCGTGCCCACGCGCACGTCGGAGATGCGGTTCACTGGCGAAGACTACCTGCGGCACTTCGTGCTGCCGAACTTCTACTTCCACGCCACGACCACGTACGCGCTGCTGCGCCAGGCGGGCGTGGAGATCGGCAAGCGCGACTTCCTTGGCTGACCGGGCCGCGCGCAGACGGCGCGGCCGTTGCGGCTAGCGCGGCACGGCAGCCCGTCCCGCGCCCGACTGGCGCTTGGCAGCGGCCTTGGGCGCTGGCTTCACCGCCTTGCGGGCGGCCGCGGCGCGGGCAGGTTGGCCGGCGCGTGGCGCACGGGCCTTGCGGGGCGGCGGGGCGCTGACCATCACCACCACCGTCTGCCCGGCCTTGAAACGGGCCGTGGGGCTGACGCCGTTCCAGCGCGCCACCTGCACCGCGCTGACGCGGTGGCGCCGTGCCACCGAAGCCACGCTCTCGCCCTGGTGGCCGATGCGCACCGACACGCGCCGCTGGCCCCGGCCTTCGGGCGCGAGGGCCAGCTGGGCGTGGTCGGCCACGTGCGCGCCGACGTCGTCTTCGTGTGAGGCTGGACGCGGCACCAGCAGCGTCGAGCCGGCCTTCACCAGCATCCGCGGCGGGATGCGGTTGACCTCGCGCAGCTCGGCCTCGGGCAGGCCCACCGCCTTGGCCACCTCCGACGGCGGCATCGTGCGCGGTGCCACCCAAGCCGTCCAGCTGGCCAGCGGGCCGCGCGCATTGCGCAGCCGCTCGGCAAAGGCATCGGCACGCTCCCAGGGCAGCAGCACCTCGGGCGTGCCGGCGGCCAGGATGACGGGCTTGTCGAGCTGTGGGTTGAGCGCCAGGAAATCGTCGAGCGGCACGTCTGCCATCTCGGCCGCCAGGCCGACATCGATGTCGCGGTCGATGCGCGCGCGGGCGAAGAACGGGTGGTTCTCCAGCGGCGGCAGCACCAGACCGAAGCGGTCAGCGTTGATGACGATGTTCTTCACCGCCTGCAGCTTGGGCACATAGTCGCGTGTTTCGGTGGGCATCTGCAGGTGCAGGTAGCCGGTGGACAAGCGCCGCCTTTCGTTGCGCGCAATGGCGCGTGACACGTTGCCCTGGCCCCAGTTGTAGGCCGCCAGTGCGAGATGCCAGTCGCCAAAGCGCGCGTGCAGGCGCTGCAGGTAGTCGAGCGCCGCGCCGGTGGACGCCATCACGGCACGGCGGTCGTCGCGGAACAGGTTCTGGCGCAGCTCGAACTCGCGTCCGGTCGCCGGCATGAACTGCCACATGCCCGAGGCGCGCACACGCGACATCGCCTGCGGGTTAAACGCGCTCTCGATGAAGGGCAGCAAGGCCAGCTCGGCCGGCAGGCCGCGCCGCTCGACTTCGCCGATCACGTGGTAGAGGTAGCGCCCGCCGCGTTCGACCATGCGGGCGACGTAGTCGGGGCGGCGTGCGTAGTACTGCTCCCAGCGCTGCACGCGCGGGCCGTCGAGGTCGGGGATGGCCATGCCGCCGCGGATGCGGTCCCACAGGCTCGAGCGGTCGCCTTCGATCAGCGGCGGCTCCAGCGGCTCGGGCATCGGCGGCAAGGGCAGCGCGGCCAGCGGAGGCAGCTCGGGTGCGCTGTTGGCCTTCGGCACAGGGGCCGATGCGGGCGGGGCAGCGGGTTCGGCTTCACGGGCCGGGGCCGCTGCGGTGGCGCTGGCCAGCACCACCGGCGCGGGCGCCTGGGCTGCGGGCGGCGCCACGCTGGCGCAGCCGGCCAAGGCCAGCGCGACCATGAAGGAGGCAAGGGCGCGCCAGGGTGTCATCGGAACCGGTTCTTCCATTCGCGCAGCGCGGCCAGCACGGCCACCGGCTCGTCGTTGGCAGCCCCTTCGCAGCGCGCGGCGGCCATCACCGCGGGTTCGCTGCAGCGCAGGAAGGGGTTGATGCGGCGCTCCAATGCCATCGTCGACGGCAGAGTGGGCAGCTCGGCTGCGCGCAGCGCCCGGCAATGCGCGTCGTGCGCGGCGATGGCGGCGTTGGCCGGCTCCACCGCGGCGGCAAAGCGCAGGTTCGACAAGGTGTACTCGTGGGTGCAGCAGACCTGCGTGTCGTCGGGCAGGGCGGCCAGCGCCGCCAGCGAGGCCGCCATCTGCGCCGGCGTGCCTTCGAACAGGCGGCCGCAGCCGGCCGAGAACAGCGTGTCGCCGCAGAAGAGCAGCGGCGCCTGGGCCACGCCCTGCTGGGCATAGGCGATGTGGCCGGCGGTGTGGCCGGGCACGTCGATGACGCCAAAGCGCAGGCCCAGCAGATCGACCGTGTCGCCGCCGTTCAGCGGCACGAAAGGCTCGGGGATGCGCTCGCGTGCGGGACCGTGCACGACGGCGCCTTCGGCCAGCAGGTGCCGCAGCGCCTGCACGCCACCGACATGATCGGCGTGGTGGTGCGTCACTAGAATGCCGGCGAGTTGCAGGCGACGGGTCTCGAGGGCTGCGATCACCGGGGCTGCGTCGCCCGGGTCCACGACGAACGCGCGCGTGTCGTCATGCACCATCCAGATGTAGTTGTCGGCGAAGGCGGGCAGCGCAATCAGATTCATGTCGCGAGAGCAGTCGATTATAGAGTTGGGCTCCTGGCTGAAGTCCCCGCCCGGCGAGATGCTGCTGGCCTGGGAACAGCAGCGCATGGACGAAGCCGTGGCCGATGTCTTCGGCTATCACGCGGTGCAATTGGGCCTGCCCGCGCTCGACGCGCTGCGCAACAACCGCATGCCGCACCGCTGGATCGCCAGCGATGCCGCGCACGCGGGCGCCGTGGTGGCGCCCGCCCTGCACTGCGAGTTCGACGCGCTGCCGTTTCCCAATGCCAGCATCGACCTGCTCGTGTTGCCGCACACGCTGGAGCTGGCGCGCGACCCGCACCAGACGCTGCGCGAGGTGGAGCGCGTGCTGATGCCCGAGGGGCGGGTGGTCATCACCGGCTTCAACCCGGCCAGCCTGTGGGGCCTGCGCCAGCGCGCGGGCCATGCGCGGCGCGGCCTGGGCCTCGGCCGACGCGACCCGCTGTTCCTGCCCGCCAGCGGCGAGTTCCTCGGCTACTGGCGGCTGCGCGACTGGCTGCGGCTGCTCAGCTTCGAGGTCGAGGCCGGGCAGTTCGGCTGCTGGCGGCCGCCGCTCAAGAGCCAGGCCTGGCTCGAGCGCTGGGCCTGGATGGAGTCCGTCGGCGACCGCTGGTGGCCCGTGCTGGGCGCGGTGTACCAGGTGGTGGCCGTCAAGCGCGTGCGCGGCATGCGGCTGGTGGGCCTGTTGAAATCGCCGCGCCGCAAGGCCGCTGCCGCACCGGCCGTGGTGGCCAATCGCCAGCGGCCGCTGGCCGAAACCGAGATCCCTTGAACCCCGCATGAACGACCCGACCACCGCCCAAGAGATCGTGATCTACGCCGACGGCGCCTGCCGCGGCAACCCCGGCCCCGGTGGCTGGGGCGCCTGGATGAAGAGCGGCGCGCACGAGCGCGAGCTGTTCGGCGGCGAGCCGCTCACCACCAACAACCGCATGGAGCTCACGGCGGTGATCGAGGCGCTGGCGGCGCTGAAGCGCCCGTCGGTGGTGACGGTCTACACCGACAGCAGCTACGTCAAGGACGGCATCACAAGCTGGATCCGCGGTTGGAAGGCCCGCGGCTGGCGCACCGCCGACAACAAGCCGGTGAAGAACATCGAGCTCTGGCAGCGGCTCGATGCGCTGAACGCCGGCCACAAGGTGCAGTGGCGCTGGGTCAAGGGCCACGCCGGCGACCCGGGCAACGAGCGCGCCGACCGGCTGGCCAACCGCGGTGTCGACTCGTTGAGCTGACCCGCTGGCAGCGTCGGCATCGGCCTGCAGGTACGATCAAAGGCTTATCCCGCGGCGGGCCGCGCACCTTGCGTGCCCGCACGTCCTCACCGAGAGAGCGACGTTGAAAAAGATCCATACCCTGGTGGCCGTCGTTGGCTTGGCAGTGGCCGCCGGCGCGGCCTGGTGGTGGCAGAAGCCCGCAGACAAAACAGGTGCCGGCCCTGTGGCGGCAACACCCGGCGGCGCAGGTGCGCCTGGCGCGGCGCCGGGTGGGCGGCCTGCAGGGGGCCCGGGCGGCCCGGGTGGCCCCGCTGCCGTCGAGGTGGCCCGGGCCAAGGTGGAGTCGATCGCCGATGAGGTGCAGGCCGTGGGCTCGCTGCGCTCGGTGCAGGGCGTGGTGGTGCGCCCCGAGGTCAGTGGCCGCATCGCCAGGCTCGGTTTCAGCGATGGCCAGCGCGTGACACGCGGCCAGTTGCTCGTGCAACTCGACGACACCTTGCAGCAGGCGCAACTGAAGCAGGCCGAGGCGCAGGCGAGCATCGCGCGCACCAACCTGCAGCGCAGCCGGGAACTGCTGGCGCAGAACTTCGTCAGTGCCAGCGCCGTCGACCAGAACGCCGCCGCGCTGCAGGTGGCCGAGGCCCAGGTTGCGTTGGCCCAGGCCCAGGCCCAGCGCATGCGGGTGCTGGCGCCGTTCGACGGCACCGTGGGCCTGAAGCTGGTCGACGTGGGTGACTACGTCCGGGACGGCGCCGACATCGTTTCGCTCGAAGACCTGCGCGCGCTCACCGTGCAGTTCGCGCTGCCCGAGCGCTACGCCGAACGGGTGCGCCCGGGGCAGGCCGTGGATCTGACGGTCGACGCGCTGCCCGGACGCAGCTTCAAGGGGCGTGTGCAGGCGCTGGATTCGCAGGTCGATGCCAACGGCCGCGCGCTGCAGGTGCTGGCGCAGGTGTCGAACCCGGGCACGGTGCTGCGGCCGGGCATGTTTGCGCGCTCGCGGGTGCTGTTCTCGGTGCGCGAGGGCGCGGTCGTCGTGCCCGAGGAAGCCCTGGTGCCGGTGGGCGCGAAGCAGTTTCTCTTCAAGGTGATCGACGGACCCGACGGCAAGAAGATGTCGCAGCGCCTGGAGGCGCGCATCGGCCTGCGCCTGC
>JBIJAP010000277.1:0-5223 GCA_044345715.1 Rubrivivax sp. | reverse complement strand
ACGACGAGCAGCAGCGCCAGCGCAGCATCTCCGCCCTCAAACGCCGCGCCGCGGCCCTTGGCTTCCAACTCGCTCCTGCTGCAGCGGCCGCCTGAACGGGCTGGACTTGAGGTTGTTTCTCAAGAGGTGTCTTCATGTCCCCAACAAGTGGATTGCCACAGGCCTTGTGGGGGGTCACGGCATTTACCACGCCGACACCGCGATCTCTTGCCCTAAAGACGATACCAGTGTGTTGGCCAGGTCCTGGCGGGCAATGCGGGCTGGCGCATCTCCTTGCGGTGCCGAGGTGGTGAATACAAAGGCCTGATCGACCAATTCGATCAATGGCAGATGCGGCAAACGCTCCCGCAAATCTTCGAAAAACTCCTGGGCCTCGGGGTCGTCCACAGAGATTCCTGTCACCACCGCCGCGGGGTCGCCGTCTTTCAAGGCCAGGCGGGCTTGCTGGATGCTGCTCACGCAATCCGCGCGTGCGCCGACGGTTTGTATCAGTTGGGCGGCGTGCAAGCGTGTGAACTCATCGTGGTCGATGACGAGGATGCGGGCACGTGCGGGAATCCTGGCCCGTGTCAGGCCCTCTGTGCTGGCAAACGCTGTGGTCGGACCAAACTGGCAAGTCATGCGCCGCGGTGGCGGCCCGACGCTGCTGATGGATGGTTCATGTGTAAGTACCCAGCCATGGGCGCGTGCAACCAAACGCAGCAATTGCCAGTGCAATTCATGGGGCAAGGCCCCTTCGGCAGTGCTCGTCATGCGCAGCAGCACCGGGCCTTCGGTTTGCAGGCTCTCGGCTTCTAGGGTGAAGTGGCCAGGACCTGAACTGCCATGTTCGATCAACAGATCGATGGCTTGTTGCAAGAGGGCTGGGTTGACTCGAGCGATGATGGACTTGCCTGTGACCTGCATCACACTGCCCCGCCGGGCGAGCTCGGTCAACCAAAGCCTGTGAGCGCTGTGCAACGCTGCGAGTAAGTCCACCGGCTCAGCATGACTCCAAATGGGCACATCCAGCCCATGCACCAGTTCCTGAAGTTCCAGTCCCAAGGCCTCCAGTTCAAGCAAGGTGTCTTTGGCGCGCGCAGACAAGCCTGTCTCCTGTTGCAAACGAACGGAGGACTGTGCGATGTGTGCACCCAAACTGCTCAAGATGGTGCTGGAGACGCGCACCGAGGCGCCGGTGAGGGAATCGGTTTGCGCTGGGTTGGGGTTGTTCATTTGGCGATCCCTTGACCTTTCATCGGCACCCCGAACGAGATTCGGCAATTGATCTTAGGAGGGCCCAGCGACGCCGCCTTGATCCAGCGCAAGACCTGAGCTGCCCGCTGATTTCTGTCTTCCAAGGGTCGATGCTTGGCATCGAGACCTGAACGAAGAGAATTGAAGAAGAGCTTGCCTGGTCGCCCAGAACAAGGTCGCCCATGCGGCCGCTGGAGTTCCCACCCGACCGGGAGTGTCCCGGTCGAGCGGTGCACTCACTTTTCCTGATCCGGTGGCTTGAGGGCCGGGTAGCCGTTGGCCAGCAGGAACTGCAGCACCTTGGGCCGCCAGACCTCGGGAGCCTGGGTGAACAGCGAGTGGCCGTCCTGGCCGTTGGGGGGGTACAGCACAAACTCGCCCACGCCGCCTTCGGCAACGAAGGCGTCAAACCATTGCCGTGGGTAGGTGGGCCCCATCCATTGGTCGTTCTCGGTGTAGATCCACAGCGTGGGAATGCGGGAGGTCTTGCCATAGCGGGCGAACATGGCCTTGAGCTGTGGCGTGCCGCAGGGTTGCTGGGGCTGGGTCTCGGGATTGCCACCACCCCCACCGGCAAAGTTGATGGCAGCCAGCACGGCAGGCAGGTTCTTGGAGGCCAGGGTGATGGCCGTCGTCCCGCCGAACGACTGGCCCATCACCAAGGTGCGATCGGAGTGGACATCGGGGCGCTGGCGCACGACGTCGAGGACCTGCAGCGTCTGCGCAGCGGCAGCCTCATAACCCGGGGGATAGTTCTTGGTACTGCAGTTGCCCGTGTCCTCCACATCCTCGCCACTGCTGACGCCGTAGCCCACGCGGGTGGGCACGACCACCAGGAACCCCATCGAAGCCAGCCAGCGTGCGTTGGTGATGGAGGTGGCGCGCCCGAAAGATGCGCGTTGCTCCGGCTTGGGAGCTCGGCCGTGGTTGATGACTGCGATCGGGGCGGGCCTGGGGCTGGTGTCATCGACGTACAGAGTCACCACGATCTCTTGCTGGATCACCTTGCCCCAGGCGTTGCTCACCGTGACCGGCACCTTGATGACCTCCTGCACCAGCTTGGCGTGAAGGTGGGCGGTGCAGAACAGCCAGAGCGCGGCCAGGCGGCAGGCCCAGCCGATCGCGGTGCGCCAGGGGGTCCATGGGTTGCGGTTCATCGATGCCTCTTCAGCTGGCCTCCTCGGCATCACGTTGCCGGGGCGACGCATTGTCAACGCGACGGCTCAAGGAGGCTTTCATGGGGGTCCCGCACCGGCGGCGGCGCTGTGCGAGGTAGCACCGTCTGCCGAGTTCACCACCTTGACCCGCGGATGCGCGCGACGTTGCGGTTCATCGCATGGCGGATGACGCGCCGGTAAAGCCAGCGTTTGAGGCCCGAGAGATTGGAGCCGTGGCGCGCGTAGAACGCGTCCGGGCTGTCGAACACACCAAAGTCGTCGGCGATGCCGTCCTTCTGGATGTAGGTGTCCTGGCCTCGCCATTCGACGCCGGGCGCCGACAGGTCGGGCGTGGCGGCACCGTAGCCGCAGAAGCGGCGTGCCTGCGGAAACCGGCGCTGCAGGCTGGCCAGGTAGGGCTCATCGAGGATGAAGCCTTCCAGCGCGATCCATCGGCCTTCGAGGTTGACCTCGACCCAGCTGTGGATGATGCGCTGCGGCGCCAGCCAGTAGGCCAGCCCGGTGATCGCTCCCTTCTGCAAGGGCTTGTCGATGGTGAAACCGTGGAAGCGGCAGGAGATGCCCACCGCGCGCAGCAAAGCCATCAGCAGCGTGCTCTTGGTGTTGCACTGGCCGATGCCGTCGGCCAGCACGCTGGATGCCGGCAACTCGTCGCCCTCGTTGTAGCCAAAGGCGATCTCGTTGCGGACGAAGTCGTACACGGCGCCGATGCGGTCGTAGTGGGGCAGGGCTCGCCATCCACGGCGAGCGACCAGCGCTTCGATGTCGGGGTGGTGGACATCCAGCAGCGGGGTCGCGGCCAGCAAGGGGTGCATCGCGTCGGACATGGTGTTACTCCTTTCAGGCGTGCGCCGGCACGGGGCGAAGCTCAGCCCGTGCCTGCTGAATGACCGAACGCGCAGCGGTCAGCGCCAGCACGCCTATGACTGCAGCGACCGCCAGGTCGGGCCAAGCGCTGCCGGTACCGAAGACGCCCAGCGCGGCGGCCATCACCGCGAGGTTGCCGATCGCGTCGTTGCGGCTGCACAGCCACACTGAGCGCATGTTGGCGTCGCCCTCGCGCCAGGCATAGAGCATCGCGGCGACCGACACATTGGCCAGCAGCGCCAGGGCGCCGATGGCACCCATCGTCATCGGCTCGGGCACGGTGCCGGATGCGGCCGACCACGCGGCCCGGCCGAGGACGAAGATGCCGAAGGCGCCCATGCTCAGACCCTTGAAGAAGGCAGCCCGCGCGCGCCAGGTCAGCGCCATGCCCAGCACGAGCAGCGAGATGCCGTAGTTGGCCGCATCGCCGAAGAAGTCCACGGCATCGGCCAGCAGCGACACCGACCCCGAGCTCAGGCCGCCGGCCAGTTCGACCCCGAACATGGCCAGGTTGATGATCAGCGCCGCCCACAGCACGCGCCGGTAGCGCGGGCTCTGGCTGGCCGCAGGGATGGCGCAGCCGTGGCTGCCGCAGGAGTCGCTCATGAGGGGCCTTCGGGTGTCAGTGCCGGCATTTGAAACCCTGTAGCGGCTCCAGAGTCAAGCGGCTATGCTGAAGAGCGTTGGGCGCCCCTTCATGCCGACAGTGTGGTCCCGACGCGATGGGACCTTGTCGGTGGAGGCATCTGCCTTGTCGGCATGGCGATCATTGCCCTGCATTCCAGTGCGGCAAGTTGAAGAAAGGCTCGGGCATGAAGATCGGTGAACTGGCCCTGGCGGCGCAGACGCAGGTCGAGACCATCCGCTACTACGAGCGCGAAGGCCTGCTGCCGCAAGCGCCGCGCAGCGAAGGCAACTACCGCATCTACGGGGCTGAGCATGTCGAGCGGCTGGCCTTCGTGCGCCACTGCCGGTCGCTGGATATGACGCTGGACGAGATCCGGGTGCTGCTGCGGTTCAAGGACGAACCGCAAGCGGAATGCGGCGAGGTCAACGCGCTGCTCGATGAGCACATCGGCCATGTCGCCACGCGCATACGGGAGTTGCGGCAGTTGGAGAAGCAACTCAAGGCGCTGCGCCAGCAATGCGCCGGTGTCCGCGATGCAGAACACTGCGGCATCCTGAACAAGCTGGTGCAGGCGTCCTCAGCGACGAGCATCAGGTCGGCGAGCCCGCATGTATCAGGCGCCCATGGCAACCGCGGGCGTCGCGCTAGCGGCTCGACTAGCGAATGACCGCTCTCCCATAGGACCAACGGCTCCTGATGTTTAGGTTTGTGGGACACCTCATCGAGGGCAGGTGACCCACAAAGCTCGGGGGAGGAAACCGCGGCGAGTGCTGAGGGGGTGGTCGTAGCCGAAGAGGAAGGCCCTGGCCAAGCGAGTCCACAATTCGCAGTGGCCTCGCCTGACTGACTCAATGACAAGCTTCTAGGAGAGTCAGCAGTTCTGTTCCATCTTTTCCATCATGGATAGTGAGAGAGCTATAAGGAAAGGAACAGAGAATTTCAGGCATGCCATCACCGTTGACATCGTACGACGGGACGCAGCGATTCGCGTCCGTCCAGCTACTAATGACACGCGGCTTCGGCGCCCCTTTGCGAATGAGGAAGATCTCACTCGCCGCGCCATCACCTTCCGCTGCGCCCTCGGCGGCAAGTAGCACGAACTGTGTGCGGTCTCGGGTCTCGAATTCGAAGGAGTTCTCCAAAGCCCATGAGTACCCCTGCGGAAGTTTGAGCCTCAGTTGGCGCACGAGCTCCTTGGGAACGAGCTTCGGATTCCTCGTCTTCACCAATTCGAGACGCCGCGTGCTCACGAGAGCCTCGCAGGTTCCGACTCTCGCATGACTGACAGTCTTCGGGGTAGATTTCAGATCCACC
>JBIJAP010000117.1:0-9024 GCA_044345715.1 Rubrivivax sp. | reverse complement strand
GCTCATACAGTATTCGCGTGTGCGAAAGGACCACCCTGCCAACGTGACCTCGGCTTCCTTGCGCTTCGAGGAGAAGTCTGGTTCGAACACGGCAAGAGGATGCACCCACAGGGAACGTCCCTCTTCGATGCCGCACCGTCTGAGAGCGGGGGCTATTTTCGTGCGCAGCTCCTTGTTACGACGTTCCTCAGCAGCTGAATTAGGAGTCGGGTCGGGGTCGAGCGGCGCCACTTCCAAGCCCACCTGCTGAAAGGCCGATATGACATCGATGCTCAGGCGACGCGAGTCCCCTGTTTTCTCACCGGGTACTTCGCTCCACTGAGCCGGCGAGTCCTTGGCCTCCTTTAGAACTCCGATGAGAACACCAGCCTGGTTGCGCGCACAGGGATCACTTGAATGCGCGGCCGCAGTCCGGGCCACGACCGGCGCAAACCCTGCGAGGGCTGTCCCGAACAAGACTAGCAACACCAGCAGAGCGTATGACCTTTCGGAACCCGACCGACCCAGCAGACTGCTCATCACCATCGCCCCTGAAGATCATCTTCCTTCAGTGTACGAGCTGGCTGCCGCAATACAACGAGACTCTCATGACCGACCACGGCTGTCTTGTCCCGGCGGCCTCAAATCTCAAGTGCAACACCCACTGGCGTAAGGTGCGCACATGGATCAGACAACGCAGTACCGCCAGCCCGTCAACCTGCGCAGGGCGGATGTTCCCCGACTTCGAGGGACTTTATTTGTCCGAGTCAGTTGCCCCGCAATGAACGTCCGCCCGCTCTCATGAAGTTGCAGTACAGAGCCGCAGCCGCAGCCGATGCGCAGGAGTGTGTTCGTATCCGAGCACACACCCGAGAGAACGCCATCTCGGAGAAGCAGCTGGCTGAACTCGGTATCACGCCTCGGAGTTGGGCTATGGGCATTGATTCCGGTGAACTGCCCGGCTTTGTCTGCGTGGCGAACGCTTGTGTGGTCGGCTATTGCTTCGGCTCGTCCAAGACAGGTGAAGTCGTCGTCCTCGCCCTGCTGCCTGCCTTCGAGAACCTGGGCATCGGCAAGCAGCTGCTGGGTCTTGTCGTCGCGAGCCTCATGGCAGCAGGGCACCAACGGCTCTTTCTCGCCTGCTCGCCAGACCCGACGGTGCGGTCGTACGGCTTCTATCGGCAGCTGGGCTGGCGCAGCACGGACGCGTTCGACGATCACGGCGACGAGATCCTCGCGCTTGTTCGGCCGGAAGCATCCGTCAGCGGGGTCTAGGCTCTCGCTCGTTGTTCAAGGGTTCGGTCAGAAGCAGTCCAGCGTCGGGAACCGCGCTTGGCCTCTGACGCAGTCCCACAGCACGCAGGCCATGCCCAGGTCGCCCGTCCACAGCGTGTGCCGGCCCTGGCCGTGCGTGGCGCGGTCCTGATCCACCTGCCGGATCCCGTGCATTGCAAATGCCCGCGCCCGGGCGAGCCAGCGGTCGTCGCCGGCGCGGGCGAAGAGATGCAGAAAGGCGTGGGCATTGCCGGCCGTGCCGTGGCAGAAGGCCACGCCCTTGGCCGGCGGGCCGGCGCGCCAGGTCAACTCACCGGCCTGCAGCAGCAAGAGATCCCAGGCCTCGGTGTCGGGCACGCTGCGCGACAGTGGCGCCAGGCGGCAGACGATGCCGGCGGCACCGTGGCAGTCTTGAACGAGCGGTGGCTTGTTCGAGGGTGTGTACGGAGGCACGCGCGGCCACCAGTTCACGCAGTCACCGTCGCGCAGCGCCGTGGCTTGCAGAAAGGCCAGGGCACGCGCCGCGAACGCATCGCGCTGATCGGGTGTGATGAAGGCGGCGCCGCGCACCGCCGGGTAGACATTGCCGACGAAGCCATGCGCCGCGCCGATCAAGGTCTCGGCACGGCCGTAGAGGTTCTGCACCCAACCCCAGGTGCCGCCCGCGGCGTCGATGGGTTCCATCTCGTCCCACTGCCCCTGCACCGCGTGCTTCACCAGGGTGGCCCAGCGGGCCTCGCCTGTGGCTTCGGCCATCGCGATGGCCGCCAGCACGCTGCCCGACGAGCCCCACAGTTGCTCGCGCACGGGGTTGAGCAAGTTGCCTTCGACCACCTCGAAGAGGCGCTGCGCCACGGCGGTGTCGCCCGTGAGCTTCCACTCCAGCAAGCGCAGGCCCGACTCGCCGAGCAGGAATGACGCCGTGCCATGCTGGGCATCGGCCAGCGCTGCGACCTGTTGCGCTGCCAGCCCTGTCACGAAGTCACGGAAGTCCCAGCGCTTGTCGACCGCGCCGGCCTCCGCCAGGTGCTCGAGTGCCCAGATGGCGCCACCGGCGCCGCCGTACACCTCGGCCAAGGGCTCGCCAGGGGGACCGCCGTCCTCGCGGGGGTGGGCGCGCCAGCCGCGGGCAGGGTCGAAGTCGGTCAGCGCCGAATCGACCCAGTTCTGGATGGCTGCCCGCGCGGCGGCTTCGTTCCACGCGACGCCCGCCAGCGGTTCGTGGCGCTCGGGTCCGTACAGCACCGTGCTTGTCGTCACTCTTCGTTTCCTCTGACCACAGTCTCTTGTCGTGTTCGACATCCCGAGCCTACCGCCAGACGTCGACCGGGCGACCGGCTCTCAGTTTTGACCGCCAGACCTTGCGATTGACCTGGCCGCTTCTGGCATCGGCCCCTGCGTTGCTGGTGCTGCATGGGCGTGCTCCAGGCCTTCGAGCGCGCGCGCCGGGCCCAACTGCATCGATCCGCAGCACCGTGTGGCGGCGTACGCCCCGATCTATGCGGCCGAGCGGCGCCTGGTGCGAATGCGCACGGCCTTCGACGAAGCCGCACGCCAGGGACGCTAGGCCCTGGCCCCGATGGTGTTGCTGGGCATGGCCGTGCTGGCCGTCCCGATCACGCAGACTGGCAGTGGCTATGGCCAGTGGGATCTGCC
This sequence comes from Rubrivivax sp., assembly GCA_044345715.1. Taxonomy (GTDB): domain Bacteria; phylum Pseudomonadota; class Gammaproteobacteria; order Burkholderiales; family Burkholderiaceae_C; genus Rubrivivax. The sequence goes on along the minus strand of JBIJAP010000117.1, from coordinate 6,114 downwards.
CCTGGGCGGCGGCGCGGTGGTCTGTTCGGGCACCCCGATGGCGCTGCTGGGGCATGAGGCCCTCGAGTGCGAGCTCGCTCGGGACGACTTCAACGCCCCGGTGCACCCGCAGGACCGCCTGGCCTTCGCGCCGTTGCTGGGCGCCCGCTGCGCCGACGGCCAGCGCCTCGACACCGAGCTGCGGCTGCGCGGGCACGACGGAGGCTGGCGCTGGTTCAAGCTGGCCGGTCAGCGCACCCGCGCGGCCGAGGACCAGCCGCCCCGCATGGTCGGCTGGCTGGCCGACGTGACCGAGCGTCGCGAGATGCAGAAGCTGCTCGAAGACGAGCTGGCCTTGCGCGGCAACGCCTTGCACGCGCTGCGCTCCGCGCTCGCCCGCATGGCCACGAGCGACGAGGGCCTGCCCACCGTGCCGGCCGGCCTGTCGGTGGAGGCATCGCAGGATGAGATCAGCGTCATCACGCAGGCGGTAGCTGGTTGGGCCACGGGCTGCTCGCCGTGCCCTCTGCGACGACCCCTCGGGTGACCCCTGCGTGGCCCGGCCCGGGGATTCGCCGCATGGCCAGGCCGTGCCCTCCGCGCTGCTGCTGCTCATCCACGGCTGCATGGCCCGGGTCTTCTGGCCCGCAGGCAGCCACGTCTTGCAGTTCATGGCCGCGATCCGGCTCGTGTGCTTTGCCGGCGCGTTGGCCACCGTGCAGTTGCAGTCGCCGCCTGATTCACGCCAGCTGCGCCAGGATCAGCGGGTGTCGGAGCCGGCCTTGTCCAGGCCCACGTGCACGTTGAAAGCCGCCACGGCCTGCTCCAGGCTGTCGGCGTGCTGGCGCAGCCGGGTGGCGGCCTGGCCGTAGTGGTCGACGGCGGCCACGCTGCGCCGCGTGGCGCTGCCGATCTCGTCGACCGAGCGGGCGATGCCGGTGAAGCCCACGGTGTGCTCGCGCGTGCCGCGCGCCATCTCGTCGATCAGCTGGATCACCTGCTCGACCGAGGCGCCGATCAGCGTCTTCACCTTGCGCGCGGCCTGCGCGCTGCGCTGCGCCAGCGCCCGCACTTCGGATGCGACGACGGCGATGCCGCGGCCCTGCTTGCCGGCGCGTGCCGCCTCGACCGCTGCGTTCAGCGCCAGGATGTTGGTCTGGAAGGCGATGCCGTCGATGACGTGACGATGTCGGATATGCGGCGCGACGATTCATCGATGCCGCATATCGTCTGCACGTCCTTGCCGATCATCTCGTCGCCCTGGCGCACGTAGATCTCGCTGGCCAGGTCGCCGCCCGCGATGCGCTGCGTGACCAGCTGCGCGCGCCGGAAGGCACCCAGCATCAGTTCCGACTGGAACGCGCGTTGCGCGTCGATGATCTCGAGCACGGCGTTGCGCGCCCCGACCAGCTCGCTCTCGAGCTGGGCAAAGGCCGCGACGTTGTCGCCGGCCTGCACCTTGGCCAGCACCTCGCCACCGAGGCGCCAGAACACGGCGTCGCGCTTGCGCCACTCGGCCAGGAACTGGCGGCCGCGGTCGGTGGTGATGCCGCGCTCGAAGGCGTCCACTTGCTGCAGCAGCTCGCGCCGGAACTGGCCGATGCGCTCAAGGGTCTGCGCCTGGGCCTCGGGCGTGGTGACGAGCATCGCGTGCCGGGCCTCCAGCGAGATGCGGAACATCAGCACTTGCATGCCCGCGATGCGCTCGGACTTCGGCGCGTAGCGGGTGCCCACGTGGTTGGTGGCCTGCACCACGCGCTCCAGCACGACAAAGGTGAAGGCACCGATGACCATTATCACCCCGATCGGCAGGGCCTGGATGCCCAGCAGCTTGCGGCCTATCGGAGTGCGGTGGGCAGGGACCTCGGCGCTTGGGCCTGTGGACCGCAAGCGCGATATCTTCCTACCCCCGGATCGACCCGCGCCCCACCGGCCCCGGCCGTGCCGGGCCGGGCCCGGGGCCCGGTGGCGTGACCCCCTAAGATCGATGGCTTCGCCCACCCGGGCGCCTGCCCCTGTTTGATGCCCACGCGCCCAGCCGCTGCCTCGTCGCTGCGCTCCACGCCTGCCTGGATAGAGCTGCGCTCGGGCCTTGCTGGCATGTTGATCAGCCTGGCCCCCACGTTGACGATCGGGCTGCTGGCGTTTGCCACGCTGGGCCCGCAGGCGGCCGAGCTGGGCATCCCGGCCGCATTGATTTCCAGCGTGGTGGGCGGCGCGGTGTTCGCGCTGCTGGCCCGCGGGCCGATGCCGGCCGGCGGGCCGTCGGCGGCGCCGGCGCTGGTGGTGGGCGTGCTGGTGGCGCGTGTCGCCGCCGATCCCGCCTTCGTGGCCACCGACGCCGCCGCGGTGTCGCAGCTGCTGGCGCTGGTGGCCACGGCCGTCGTCAGCATGGGGCTGCTGCAGATCGCGTTGGGCTTTTCGGGGCTGGTGCAATTTGCCAAGTTCGTGCCGCAGCCGGTGTTGGCCGGCTACATGAACGGGGTCGCGCTGCTGGCCCTGCTGTCGATGTTGCCGCTGCTGCTGGGCTGGCCCATCGGCAGCCTGTGGTCCGGGGGCTGGGCCTCGGTCATGCAGGTGCAGCCGGCGACGCTGCTGGTGGGCCTGCTCACCGTGGCCATCACCATCGGGCTGCCGTGTCTGCGCTGGGGGCGGCACCTGCCGGTCACGCTGCTCGGGCTCCTTGTCGGCACGGGGGCTTTTGTGCTGTTGCAGACGGCGTTGCCGTCCGCGGCTCTGGGCCCGCTCACCGGGGCCCTGCCGGCCGCCTGGCCCCATCCCGAGACCCTGGCCCCTTGGTTCGGCCAGGTTGACGACTCGCTGCTGCACCGACACGTTGCCGCCGCGCTCAGCGCCGGGCTGGTGATGGCCTTGATCGGCACGCTGGAGCTGGTGCTCAACAACCTGGCCATGGATCAGGCCTGCCACACGCGCACTGACCCGCGGCGCGAGGTGCTGGCGCTGGGCGCCGCCAACATCGCGTCGGGTCTGGTGGGCGGGCTGCCGCTCTTGCTGCTGCGGGCACGTGCGCTGCACATGCTGCAGGCCGGCGGGCGTACGCGGGCGGGCCTGTACATCTGCTGCATCGGGTTCGCCGTGCTGGGGTTGGTGGCGGCGCCGCTGCTGTCGATGCTGCCGCAGGTGGTGCTGGGCGGGATGATGGTCACGGTGTACCTGCTGACGGTCGACCCCTGGTCGCTGAAGCTGGCGCTGCAGTGGTGCCGGGGCCGGCGCGAGGCCGACGTGCAGCTGGCGCTCGGCGTCGTGGTCCTGGTCTGCGCGGTGACGGTGGTGCTGGGGTTTCCGGCCGCCGTGGCGGTGGGGGCGGCGCTGTCGATGATGCTGTTCATCCGCAGCATGAACCGCTCGCTCGTGCGCCATCGTTACGGTGGCGATGCCTTGCCTTCACGCCGCATCTACGCCGTGGCCGACGAAGCCCGGCTTCAGGCCCTGCGCCCGCGCGTCACGGTGCTGGAGCTCGAAGGCGCGCTGTTCTTCGGCAGCGCCGACCGCATTGCCGAACAGGCCGACAGCCTGGGCGGGAGCTGCCACACGCTGGTGCTGGACTTCCGCCGCGTCAGCCTGATCGACTCGTCGGGCGCGGTGGTGCTGCAGCAGCTGCACCGGCGCCTGGCCGAGCGCGGCGTGTCCCTGCTGCTGGCGGGTGTGGCGGCCGACAACCGCCACGGCCGCGTGCTGGCGCAGTTTGTCGGCGAGGGCCTGGGCGCGGAGCTGGGCGTGCCCGACATCGACCAGGCCATGGAGCGCGCCGAGCTGCAACTGCTGGCGCAGGCTGGGTTCGAGCCACTGCGCGAGACGGTGCCGATCGAGCAGCTGAGCCTGATGGACGGCCTCGATGCGGCGCAGCTCTCGTGCCTGGCGGCCTGCCTGCAGCCGCGGCGGCTGGCGGCGGGCGAGTGCTTGTTCCGCCAGGGCGACCCCGGCGACCGGCTGTATGCCATCAGCTCGGGTTCGATCGACGTGCTCAACGCCCCCGTGCCGGGCAGCACGGCGCTGCGCCAGCGCTACGTGAGCCTGTCGCCCGGCATGATGCTGGGCGAGACCGCCATGCTCGACGGCGGCGGCCGCAGCGGCGAGGCCGTGGCCGTGGGCGCCACCGAGGTGCATGCGCTGGACCAGGCCACGCTGATGCGGCTGCGGGACGAAGACCCGCTGCTGTACGCGCAGGTGTTCCGCAACGTGGCCCTGCACCTGTCGCAACGGCTGCGCGCTGCGGCCTGGGCCTGGCGCGCCAGCACGAACTGAACAGGCCCGGCGGCCACCGCGCCCGGCGGGGCTTCGGCTTGCCGCCCAGTGGCCTGCGCCGCCACACTAGCGTTCATCAACCAGGTCACCAACGAGGCCGCCCATGGCGGATCACACCATGCTGGAACGGATCAAGGAACTTGGCGGGCAGCTCACGACCTCGGCCGCCAAGGTGGCCGGCTCGATGAAGGAAGGCGCCGACACGGTGGCCGCGCAGGCCGGCGATGCGCTGCAGGCCACCAAGCGCAAGGCGGCCGAGCTCGGCAACAGCGCCGGCAACGCGGCCACGCGCGAGGCCGTGGTGCAGATGCGCGACATGCTGGCGCTGGCCGCCGAAGAGCTGCGCGCGCGCCCCATCGTCGACGGCCCGGTGACGCTCACCGCCAAGGTCGACCTCATGCTCACCTCGCTGCAGATGGAGTTCGTGCTGCACCCCGACACGCGAGTGCTGCACGTGCCCCGGTCGACGGGTGCCGAGCCTGGCGACGCGGCAGCGCCCGGCGATCAGGCGCGTGCGGGCTCCACGGTGGTGGTGACGGCGCACCCGAAGGCCTGAGTGCCGGCCGCGTACTCCCAGCGTTCGACGACGCAGCGGCCCGTGGCCGCCGACGCTGCCACTGCCGCAGCACCCCAGCGCAGCAGGTTCACCGAGTTGGGCGCCTGCGGTCGTGTGCGCGACGACACCGCGGTGCCGGCCTGCACCACCCACAGCGGCCGCGCCAGGCCGGGCAGGGGCAGCGTGCAGGGCAGGTGGATGTGCCCGCCCATCACCAGGTCGGCGCCGGCCGCCGACCAGGCCCACGTGGCGGCCGCGTGGCCGCGCAGCAGATTCGGCCGCTCGCCGGCATGCGGCACCGCAGCCGGCTGGTGCACCACCACCACGCGCAACTGCTGCGGGCCGGCGCTGGCCAGCCGCCGGGCGACGCGCTCGATCTGGGCGGCCGACACCTCGCCGTTCTTGTGGCGCCAGGCGCGCGTGGTGTTCACGCCCAGCACCAGCAGATCGGGCGACTCATGCACCGGTTCCAGCTCGCTGCCAAAGGCTGCCGCGTAGCGCGCGTAGGGCCGGCTCAGCCGCGACCACAGGTCGAACAGCGCGATGTCGTGGTTGCCGGGGATGGCCAGCACCGGCGCGCCGAGGCGGTCGACAAAGGCCCGGGCCGCCCGAAACTGCGCCGGCCGTGCGCGCTGCGTGATGTCGCCCGACAGCACCACCAGGTCGGGCCGCTGCTGCGCGGCCAGCGCCACCAGCGCCTCCACCACCGGGGGCCGTTCGGTGCCGAAGTGCGTGTCGGAGATCTGCAGCAGCACGCTCATGCCGCAGCCCCCGGGGCCCCCGGAGCCTTCAGCAGGTACAGCGGCCGCTCGAGCACGCGGATGTCGATGGGCACGCGCATGCGGCGCACCTCGCCGTCGAAGGCTACCGTTACCTCGCGGCGCCCGGGTGCCAGCCTGGGCCGCACGACCAGGTGCTGGAACTCGAAGCTCTCCACACCGGCGGCCTCGCCGAGCCGGCCCATCGCGCCGTGCAGCATCAGGCCGATCATCGACAGCGTGCCGATGGGCCGCAGCATCAGCGCCGCCATGCTGCCGTGGCCCGGCGTGCCGGCCAGCGTGTCTTCGGGTTCGGCGCCAAGCTGCTGCAGCTGCAGCCGGTTGTTGCCCATGAACAGCGTCAGCGTCTGCACGTCGCGCGCCGTCTCGCCCATCTCGATGTGCAGCCGCAGGCGGCGCTGCGCCCGTAGCAGCGTGGCACAGCCCGCCACGAAGGCCACCCAGCGGCTGCGGCCGAAGCGCGCCTTGTAGGCCTCGCGGTCCTGCAGCAGCTCGGGGTAGAGGCCGAGGCTGGCGTTGACCAGGAACACGTGC
>JBIJAP010000371.1:0-3833 GCA_044345715.1 Rubrivivax sp. | reverse complement strand
CCGGCCGTAGAGCATGCTCTTGACGAGCCGGTAGTCGTCGCTGCCGCCGCCTTCGACCATGTAGCAGGCCAGCGTCCAGGGGCTGCCCGAAAAGCCGATCAGCGGCACGCGGCCGTTCAGCGCGTGGCGGATGCTCGTGACGGCATCGAACACGTAGCGCAGCTTGTCCATATCGGGCACCGCCAGCGCCGCCACGGCCGCCTCGTCACGCACGGGGTGCGCGAACTTCGGGCCCTCGCCGGCGCCGAAGCTCAGGCCCAGGCCCATCGCATCAGGGACAGTGAGGATGTCGGAGAACAGGATGGCCGCGTCGAGCGGATATCGGTCCAGCGGCTGCAGCGTCACCTCGGTGGCGTACTGCACGTTGGTGGCCAGCCCCATGAAGCTGTTGCCAGCCTTCACGCGCGTGGCCTTGTACTCGGGCAGGTAGCGGCCGGCCTGGCGCATCAGCCAGATGGGCGTGTGGGTGGTGCTCTGACGGAGGCAGGCGCGGAGGAAGCTGTCGTTTTGGAGGGTCGGCCACATGCGGGGGATTATGGCCAGCGCCCGGGGGCGGGCCTCCGCGGGCTTGTCCCGGTAGGGCGTCAGCGGCCCTGTCCTGGTGGAGCGGCCGCCTCCAGCTCCTGCACCCACTGCCACAAGGTCTCGGGCGCGACCACACGGGTGCCGGGCGGCGTGCGCGGCAGCGCCATCACCAGCTCGGCCACGCAACGCGCCAGCGCGGCCGGGCGCAGCGGCTGCTGGCGCGTGGGCACCATCCAGCGCAGCTGGTCGAGCCACAGCTGCGCCAGGCGCTGCATCGACGGCAAAGCCGGGGCGGCGCCGGCCGGGCGCGCCGCGCGCAGGATGACGAGGTGCTCGAAGCCCATCGCCACCAGCGCTGCCTCGTCCAGCGAGGCCAGGCCCTGGGCCAGCGCCTGCGGCAGCTGCGCCGGGGCGTGCGGCATCAGCAGCACCAGGCGCTTCGTGCCTTGCGCATGCAGCAGGCGGGCCAGCGGCAGCAGCTGCTCGGGGCCGGGCATCTCGAAGGCGTCGTCGCGGCCGTTGCTGCGGCGTTCGCGGTCGAACACGACGATGGCGGCATCGGCCGCCGGCGCCTGCCCGGCCTCGAGCGCGGCCCGCGTGACGGGCACCAGGCCACGCAGCGTGCTTGTCAGCGGCGCCGCCACCAGCGCCGACACCTCCTGGAAGCGCCCGGCCACCAACGCTTCGGCCAGCACGGCCGAGCCGAGCGCACCGCCGGCACCGATGACGACGACGCGGGTGCGCGGCGCCAGCGTATCGGCGCGGGGCTTGTCCTGCTGCGCGCCGCGCAGCGCCTGTTGCAGCAAGTCGGTCATCGGGTTCCTCTTGAACGGCGATTCTGAGGCCCCATGTGCAAGCGCGCAGGTAGCATCGCGCCGCCTGGTTGCCTGGAGACCTGCCGATGTCCACCCCTTCGCTTCGCACCCGCAGCCTGCGCCTGGGCGCCGCGCTGCTGCTGGCCACCGCGCTCGCGGGGTGTGGCTACAACGACTTCCAGCGCCTGGACGAACAGGTCAAGGCCGGCTGGAGCGAGGTGCTGAACCAGTACCAGCGCCGCGCCGACCTCATCCCCAACATCGTGGCCACCGTCAAGGGCGAGGCCAACTTCGAGCAGGAGACGCTGACGAAGGTGGTTGAGGCGCGCGCCAAGGCCACGAGCATCCAGGTCACGCCCGAGACCATCAACAACCCCGAGGCGTTCCAGAAGTTCCAGGCCGCGCAGGGTGAGCTCTCGGGCGCGCTCAGCCGGCTGCTGGTGGTGAGCGAGAACTACCCCAACCTGAAGGCCAACCAGGGCTTCCAGGATCTGCGCGTGCAGCTCGAAGGCACCGAGAACCGCATCACCGTGGCGCGCAACCGCTACATCAAGACGGTGCAGGACTACAACACGCTCGCGCGCAGCTTCCCGAGCAACCTGACGGCGATGGTGTTCAGCTACGACGTGAAGCCGAACTTCACGGTGCAGAACGAAGCCGCGATCAGCGCGCCGCCGGCGGTGAGCTTCGACAAGCCGGCGGCGGCACCGGCACCGGCTGCACCGGCCTCCTCGCGCTGAACCAGCGCCCGAACGGAACCAGGCCCCCGTGATGCGCCTCTGGCGCGCGCTGCTGCCACTGCTGGCCCTGCTGGCGTGGTGCCTCGTCCTGCCAGCGCACGCGCAGGACGTTCAGGCCGTGCCGGCGCTCAGCGCCCGCGTCATCGACACCACCGGCACGCTGCAGGCCGCCGAGCGCGAGGCTCTCGAGCAGCGCCTCGCGGCCTTCGAGGCCCAGGCCGGCCCGCAGATCGTGCTGCTGATGGTGGCCACGACGGCGCCGGAAGACATCACGTCCTACGCCCAGCGCGTGGCCGACACCTGGAAGATCGGCCGCCGCGAGGTGGGCGATGGCGTGCTCGTGGTGGTGGCGCGCGACGACCGGCGCGTGCGCATCGAGGTGGCCAAGGCGCTGGAAGGCGCGATCCCCGACCTGGCGGCGCGGCAGATCATCGACCAGACCCTGCGCACGCCCTTCCGCGAAGGCCGCTACGGCGACGGCCTGATGGCCGCCGTGGAGCTGCTCGAATCGCGCATCAAGGGCGAGGCCCTGCCGGCGCCCGAGCGCAGCGGCCGCGAGGGCGACGGCAGCCCCGGTCTCGAGGAACTGGCGGTGTTCTTCTTCGTCGGCGTGGCGGTGGCCGGCCAGGTGCTGACGGCGATCTTCGGCCGCAAGCTCGGCTCAATGCTCACGGCGGGTGCGGCGGGTGGCATCGGCTGGTGGATCACGAGCAGCCTGCTGATCGCCGGCGGCGCGGCCATCGGGGCGCTGGTGCTGGTGGGCATCCTGGGCGTGGGCTCGGTGGCGCGGCGCATCGGCCGCGGCCGGAGCCTGCAGCACGTGGGTGGCTGGGGCGGTGGTGGTGGGGGCGATGGTGGCTGGGGTGGCGGCGGAGGCGGCGGTTTCTCGTCGGGCGGCGGCGGCGACTTTGGCGGCGGTGGCGCCTCGGGAGACTGGTGATGAACCGCATCTTGCGCATCCTCAAGCACCGCTGGCTCGACGAGACCGATGCCGCACGCGCGCTGGGCCCCGACGCGCTGCAGCGGCTGGAGCAGCGCGTGGCCGCCAGCGAGCGCCGCCACAGCGGCGAAATCCGCCTGTGCGTGGAGGCCGGGCTGCCGCTGTCCTACCTGTGGCGCGGCGCCACGCCGCGTCAGCGCGCCATCACGATGTTCGGCAAGCTGCGCGTCTGGGACACCGAGCACAACAACGGCGTGCTGATCTACCTGCTGCTGGCCGACCACGCCATCGAGATCGTCGCCGACCGCGGCCTCACGCGCGTGGTGCCGCCCGAGACCTGGCCGCAGCTGGTGGCCGGCATGCGCGACGCCTTCCGGGCGGGGCGCTTCGAAGAAGGCTTGGCGCAAGCGGTGGATGCAGTGGACGGCCTGCTGGGCGCGCACTTCCCGCTGGCCGCGGGGCAAGGCAATCCGAACGAGCTGCCCGACCGGGCCGATCTGCGCTGAGGCCCCCTGCCGTTCGAACGGGCGTGGATCAGAGCGGCTCGCCGTCGGCGCGGCGCCGCGCCACCGTCAGCAGGAAGCGGTTGCAGCCGTCGCGGCGCTCGTAGGCCATGCTGCTGACGGTGTTGCGGATCATCAGCAGGCCCAGTCCGCCGACCTGCGCTTCGTCGAGCGTCTCCGGCAGCAGCAGCGCGTCGGAATCCATCGGGTCGAAGGGGTTGGCGTCGTCGATGATGAGCAGGCGCACTTCGCCAGGCTCAATCTGCAGGTCGAGCTCGACGGTGTGCTCATCGGCGTCGGTGAGGTCGTA
>JBIJAP010000035.1:0-14300 GCA_044345715.1 Rubrivivax sp. | reverse complement strand
AAAACGGCGTGCGCTTCGTGCAGGTGGTGTCGGGCCAGGCCGGCAAGTACCGCGACTGGGACGCGCACGAAGACCTCGAAGGCAACCACGCTGCGCAGGCGCGCATGGTCGACAAGCCCGTGGCGGCGCTGCTGGCCGACCTCAAGCAGCGCGGCCTGCTCGACAGCACCATCGTCGTGTGGACCTCGGAGTTCGGCCGCACCAGCTACGGCCAGAGCGGCAGCGGCCGCGACCACAACCCCTGGGGCTACACGCAGTGGCTGGCCGGCGGCGGCTTCAAGCGCGGCTTCTCGCTGGGCGAAACCGACGCCATCGGCCTGCAGTCAGTGGGCGACACCGCCAGCAAGGTCGACACCTACGACCTGCACGCCACCGTGCTGCACCAGCTGGGCCTGAACCACCTGAAGACCACCTACCTGAACAACGGCCGCAGCGAACGCCCCACCGTGGTGTGGGGCCGCGTCGTGCACGACCTCATTGCCTGACCGAAGGATCTGCCATGAACACCCGAAACCTCTCTCGCGCCGGCTTGGCGTTGGCCCTGCTGCTGGCCACGGCGCAAGCCCACGCCGCCACCGACAACCCCTACGGCCTGGCCTCGCTCTGGGCGCAGAGCGACACCGTGGCCAAGGCCGTGCTGGCCATCCTGGCCGTGATGAGCGCGGCCAGCTGGTACGTGATCGCCACCAAGCTGCTGGAGCAGTCGCGCATCGGCCGCCACGCCAAGGCCGCAGCGCGCGACTTCTGGAACGCCGGCACCGTGCCCGCAGGCGCGGCGCGGCTGGACACCGCAAGCCCGTTCCGCTTTCTGGCCGAGGCCGGGCTGCAGGCCAGCCAGCAGCACCGCGGCCTGCACGCGCGCGTGGACTTCGCCGACTGGCTGGACCTGTCCATCCACCGCGCCACCGAGCGGGTGCAGCGGCGGCTTTCGGCGGGCCTGAGCCTGCTGGCCACGGTGGGCTCGACCTCGCCGTTCATTGGCCTCTTCGGCACGGTCTGGGGCATCTACCACGCGCTCACCGCCATCGGTGCGGCGGGGCAGGCCAGCATCGACAAGGTGGCCGGCCCGGTGGGCGAGGCGCTCATCATGACGGCCATCGGCCTGGCCGTGGCCGTGCCCGCGGTGCTGGGCTACAACTGGCTGTTGCGGCGCAACGCCGCGGCGCTGGACGAGCTGCGCGACTTCGCAGCCGAGCTGCACGCGGTGTTGCTCGGCGGCTCGGCCGACGCCGAGCGCGCCGCCTCGACCACACCCGCATCCGCCACCGCGCTGCAAGCCCAGCCGGCCTGACGTCATGGCCATGAGCGTGCCCGCCGCCGGCGGGGTGGACGACGGCTCCGGCGGCGTGCTGTCGGAGATCAACACCACGCCGCTCGTCGACGTGATGCTGGTGCTGCTGATCATCTTCCTCATCACCATCCCCGTGGCCAACCACTCGGTGCCGGTGGATCTGCCGAAGCAGCGCAACGAGCTGCGCCAGGCCACGCCGAAGGACATCGTGATCTCGGTCGATGCGCAGGGCCGCATCCACTGGTTCGATGCGCCCGTGGCCGGCACCGCCGCACTGACCGAACGCCTGAAGTCAGTGGCGCGGCAGGATCCGCAGCCCGAGGTGCACATCCGCGCCGACGGCCGCGGCGACTACGCGCCCGTGGGCCGAGTGCTCGCGGCCTGCCAGCGCGCCGGCATCTTCAAGGTCGGCTTCATCACCGAACCGCCGCCCCGGAGCTGAGCCCATGAGCCTTGCCGCCCTGCGGGCCTCCCGCCACGCCCGCCGTTCGCTGCCGGCTGCCGGGCCGGTGTCCGACATCAACACCACGCCGCTGATCGACGTGATGCTGGTGCTGCTGGTGATGCTGATCATCACCATCCCGATCCAGCTGCACACCGTGGAGCTGAACCTGCCGGTGGGCACGCCCCCGCCGCTGCCCGAGCTGCCGCCCCAGGTGGTGCGCATCGACATCGACGCCACCAGCACCGCGCACTGGAACGGCACGCCGCTGGCCGGCCTGGCCGAGCTGCAGCAGCAGCTGGCTGCCGCCGCCGCGCAGCCGCTACCGCCCGAGCTGCACGTGCGCCCCGACGCACGCGCCCGCTACGAACGCTTTGCCGAGGTGATGGTGGCCGTGCACCAGGCTGGCCTCGTGAAGGTGGGTGTGGTGGGCAGCGAGCAGTTCGACGACCGTTGAAGGAGTCTTTGCGATGAACACCCTCGTGCTCAACCCGGGGCTGGCCGCCGAGCCGGCCGCGCGCGACGCCGCGGAGGCCGTGCGTTCGCGGGCCTCTGCCGCGGCCGAACCCCGCCCGGCGGCCACAGCGCTGCGCCGCCCGACGCTGCAGCCCGCGGCCGGCACCGAGCGCGGCATCGGCCTGGCTGTCGTGGTGGCCGTGCACGTGGCCGCCGGCGCGCTGCTGGCCAGCGGCCTGGCGCGCGATCTCGTCGCGGTGGCCAAGAAGCCGCTGCAGATGAGCCTGATCCCCGAGCAGCCGGTGGCGCCGCCGCCGCCGCCACCGCCGAAGCTGGAGAAGCGTGTCGAGCGCCCGAAGGCCGAGGTGCCGCCACCGCCGTCGTACGTGCCGCCGCCGGAGGTGGTGCCCGTGGCGCTGGCGCCTGCACCGGTGATCGTGGCGGTGCAGACACAGCCGCCACCCGCGCCGGTGCTGATCGCCGCGGCCGCACCGGCGCCGGCTCCCGTCGCGCCCCCGGCGCCGCCCGCGGCCGTGAAGCGCGAGATCGGCCTCGCCTGCCCCGGCTACCAGGCCGTGCTGGCCGGCGTGCTCGCCGAGGCCTACGACCGCGTCGGCGTGGCCGGCGCCGTGCACACGCGCTTCACGGTGCGTGGCGGCCAGGTGGTGGACGTGGCCACGCTGTCGGGCCCGCAGGCCTACTTCAAGTTCGTGCAGGCGGCGGTGAAACGGCTGCGGTGCAGCGCAGCCGGTGCCGACGAGGTGGTGGTGGCGCTGGACGTGAACTTCGCGCCCTGAGAGCCAGCGACTGCGCCAGCGGGCTCAGTCGCGCGCCTTGTACGCGTCGTGGCAGGCCTTGCAGCTCTTGGTGAGCTGGTTGAATGCGGCTCGGATGGCGACCACGTCGCCGCCGGCTGCGGTCTGCGCCAGCGCCTGCGCATCGCGTGTGAACTCGGCGCCCAGCTGGTGGAAGCGCGGTTCGGAGAAGGCCTCGGCCTTGGCGGAGGTTTCTTTCCAGCCGCGCGCCTTTTCGGTGCCGGGAACGAAGAGGCTGTGGATGTTGGCCTGCGACAGCACCGCGATGGCCTGCGCTGCGCGCAGCACTTCCTCACGCTGGTACGTGCCGTCGAGCGAGGCCTTGATGCGGGCGTTGTTCCAGGCCAGCACCTGGTAGGCCGACTGACGCCACTTGACCAGCTGGTCGGGGCGGTTGGAGGGCGGTGTGGGTGCCGCGGTCGTCTGCGCGGCGGCGGTGCCGGCCAGCAGCGTGAGTGAAACGGAGAGCACGAGTCGTCGGATGCGGTTCATGGGGCCAGGTGTTGCCGGAAGAAGTCGCGCGTGCGCTGCCAGGCCAGCCGTGCGGCGGCTTCGTCGTAGCGCGGCGTGGTGTCGTTGTGGAAGCCGTGCTGCGTGCCGGGGTAAACATGCGCCTCGTGGCGCACGCCAGCCGCCTTGAGGGCCGCTTCCCAGGCCGGCCAGCCGGCGTTGATGCGTTCGTCCTGCCCCGCAAAGTGCAGCTGCAGCGCGGCGCGCGCGCGGGCCGCGGCTTCGGCCGGCGGCTGGCCGCCGTAGAAGGGCACGGCCGCGGCCAGCCAGGGCAGCACTGTGGCCAGGTGGTTGGCGATGCTGCCGCCGTAGCAAAAGCCGACAACGCCGACGCGGCCGTTGCTGCCGGCCAGCGTGCGCAACGCCGTGGCCGCCGCGGCAAAGTCGGCGCGGGCCTTGGGCTGCTCGATCTTGGGAAACAGCGCACGTGCCTGCTCCTCGTCGCCTGGGTAGCCGCCCAGCGGCGCCAGCGCGTCGGGCGCGAAGGCGATCCAGCCTTCCAGCGCCACGCGGCGGGCCACGTCCTCGATGTACGGGTTGAGGCCTCGGTTCTCGTGCACCACGAGCACGGCGCCGGCCGGACCGGTGGCGCCGCGGGGTCGGACGAGCAGGCCCTTCACCTCGCCATGGCCCTCAGGCGACGGGAAGGCGCTGCGCACGGCTTCGATGCGCGTGTCATCGGGCCGCACCTGTTGCGCCCAGGCGAAGTTGGGTGCCAGCTGCGCCAGCGCCAGCTCGGCCCCGGCAATGCCCGCGCAGTAGCGCGCCGCACGCTCGACGAAGGCGCGCCGCGGCAGCAGGCCGTGGACGTACTGATCGAAGAGGACCAGCACCGGCGGCGGAAAGTCGGCGGCGGTCTTGCGGTCGGTGGTGTCAGCTTTCATCGCGGTCTCCAGGTGATGGCGGCCCACGTTAGCGCGATCCCGCCCCTACTTGGCCCGCGTGGCCACACCCGGCGTCAGCACGGGCAGCCGCCAGACCGCACCTCGGCCCACCACTAGCAGCGTGCGGCGGTCGGCGCCGCCAAAGGCCAGGTTCTGCGGCGCCCGCGGCAGCTCGATCACGCCGAGCGCGCGGCCATCGGGCTCAAACACCTGCACGCCCGCGCTGCTGGCCACGAACACGCGGCCCTCGGCGTCGACGGCCAGGCCGTCGGCACCGCTGCTGCCGCCGGTGGCCGTCTGACGATAGCCCGCAAGGGCCGCAAACGGCCGCGGCGCGCCAGTGCGGCCGTCAGCGGCGATGTCCAGCGCCAGCACGTGCGGGCCCAGCGTGTCGGCCACATAGAGCGTTCGCTCGTCGGGGCTCAACTGAATGCCGTTGGGCCGGCCGATGCCGGTGGCGATGCGGTGCAACGTGCCGTCGGCATCGATCCGGTAGACGGCCGGTGGTGCCGCGCCGGGCACCGCGGGCTGGTTGGCGTTGGGCCCGGAGTCGGTGAACCAGACACGGCCCTGGCGGTCGACCACCAGATCGTTGGGCCGCCCGAAGCCCTGGCCCTGCCAGCCGCGCGCGAGTACCTGGCGCACACCGGTGGCGTCTATCACGGCCACCTGTGGCGGCGCCGTCTGCACGGCCACCAGCGTGCCATCGCTGCGCAGAGCCAGTGCGTTGCTGCCGGCCAGGCCCTGCGCCCAGGCACTCACTCGGCCGTCGGGCGCGATGCGGGCGATGCGGTCACCCTGGTTCTCGGTGAACAGCCAGCCGCCATCGGCCAGGCCCAGCGGGCCCTCGGTGCCGCGGAAGCCTTCGCCGACCAGCTCGATGGACGTGCCCGCGGCCACGACGCCGGCGATGGCTGCGGTGGGCCGCGTGTCGCCGGCCGGCGCCAGGGCCGGGGTGGGTGACGCTGCCGGCGCTGCCGAGGGCACGGCCGGCGCCACCAAGGGGGCCTGCGCCAGGCGCTGCACCGTGGCCAGCGCCTCGTCGACGTTGGCCTCGGGCGAGACGCCCGTGATGGTGGCGGCGATGCGGCCGTCACGGCCGACGACGAAGCTCACGCGGTCAGCCCGCGCGTGCTCAATCGGCTCGCCGCGGCGGTTGCTGCGGCCGGGCTCGACGGCCCGCGTGGCCACGCCGTACGCGGCGGTGATGCGGCCGTCGGCGTCGCTGGCCACGGCCACGCGGCCGGCGCAGCTGTCGGGGTCGGCCGAGAAGGCGCGCAGGCGGTCGAACGGATCCTGCGAGACGCCCAGCACGCTGGCGCCGGCAGCCTGGAAGCGCTCGTGCTGCTGCGCAAAGGCGCGGGCCTGCAGGCTGCAGCCCTGCGTGAACGCGGCCGGGTAGAAATACAGCACCACCGGGCCGTGCTGCAGCGCGGCCTTCAGCGACCACGCCCTCGGCTCACCCGCCTGGGCCGCACGTGCCTCGAAGGAGGGTGCGAGTTCGCCCGGCTGCCGCAGCGTGGGCGTGTTCGGCTGCGCCGCAGCGAGCGACGAAGCCAGCCAGGCCAGCATGCCGCTGAGCGCGAAGAGCCGGCGGCGCTGGGGTCGCTCGTGTCGGTTGGGCAGCAACAGGATCATCGGGAGTCCTTCTTGAAGACGGCGTGGCAGGCCTTGCAGCTGCGGCCCAGGTCGGTGGCGCTGGCGGCGGCGCCGCCGAGGTCGCCGCGGTCGATCTGCTGGCGCACGCGGGCTGCGTGCTCGACGGCCTTGCGCGACAGCTCCACGCCTTCGGCCAGGGCCGGGCGGGCCTCGTACCAGGCCTGCACCTCGCGCAGCCCGCGCAGCAGCTCGGCGGCATTGGCGCCGGCGGCGCGGGCGTCGGCGAGGCCCAGGTTGGAGGCGAGGTCCTTCTGGTGGTCCTCCAGGCTTTGCATGAGGTCGCTGTCGATGCTGTCGCTGCCGGCGCCGGCGGGTGCGGCCGCCGTCGACAGCAGCACCACGGCGGCAGCTGCGAGGGCGCGCAGCGCGCTGCGGCCGAGCTTGTTTCGGTGTTCCATTGAAGCGGACGGGCGCAAGTTGCGGGCCAGCGCGGCTGCTGCATTCGGGCCCTTTTCGGGGCGCTCGTGCTGTCGCCGATGCAGCATCGCCCTTCGCCGCTGTTGCAGAGCCAACAGCCGCCGGTGCTCAACCCGCCAACGACTGCGGCAGCTCGCTGTCCGCGGCGTCGACCAGCAGGCCGTAGCGCTTGAGCAGCGTGCGCATCGTGTTGCGCGTGACGCCGAGCGCCCGCGCTGCGCGCACCTGGTTCTCGTGGCTGAAGCGGAAGGCGCAGCGCACCAGCGTGCCTTCGAGTTCGTCGAACAGGTTGTCGGTGCCGCGCGTGAGCAGACGCTCGATGACTGCCACCAGGTCGTCCGCTGCGTCCTGGCCAGCCCGGCCTGGCGTTGCGAGTGCCGTGTTGCCCGCGCTGACGGCCACTGGCGCAGGCGCAGGCACGGGCGCCGGTGCAAGGGCGCCCGACGTGCGGCGCGAATGCACCAGCTTCAGGTCCTCCGGCTCGATGACGCCGCCTCGGCAGACGATCAGCCCGAAGTGGACGACGTTCTCCAGCTCGCGGACGTTGCCCGGCCAGATGTAGGTCTGCAGCGCGGCCTGCGCGGCGTCGCTGAACTGCACGTGCGTCAGCCCGAGCCGCGGCCCGTAGACGCTGACGAAGTGGCGCGCCAGCGGCAGCACGTCGCCCGGGCGCTCGCGCAGCGGCGGCAGATCCAGCGTCGCCACGCTCAGGCGCCAGTACAGGTCGGCGCGAAAGTGTTGTGCTTCCACGGCCCGCTGCAGATCGATGTTGGTGGCGGCCACGAGGCGCACATCCAGCGACACCGCCTTGCGCGAGCCCAGGCGCACGACCTGCCGCTCCTGCAGCACGCGCAGCAGCTTCACCTGCAGCGGCAGCGGCAGATCGCCGATCTCGTCGAGGAACAGCGTGCCGCCGTCGGCAGCCTCGAACCATCCGGCGCGCGACGTGGCCGCGCCGGTGAAGGCACCCGCCTCGTGGCCGAACAACTCGGCATCGATCAGGCTCTCGCTGAAGGCGCCGCAGTTGACGGCGAGGAAGGGCCCACGGCGGCCGCTCTGGCGGTGGATGTGACGCGCGATGAGCTCCTTGCCGGTGCCCGTTTCGCCGATCATCAGCACGGTGGCCTCGCTGCGCGCCACGCGTTCCACCTCGCGCAGCAGGCGCTGCGAGCGAGGGTCCTCGAACAGCATCGCCTTGGCGCGGATGGACAACGCTCCCGCCGCACCGGCGGGCAGCGTGAGCAGGGCATCGGTGTGCGCCGGTGCGGCGCCGTCGAAGGGCTCGTCGTACACCTTCATGTCGGGTAGCAGCCTTGCTCGGCACCGAGTTGTCGCGGTCTCGTGCCGACCCGTCGCGTCGTTGCCGGCCGGGCCCGCTGCCGGTAGCGGGCTGCGGCGGATGGCGGGCTCGCCTCGCGCGGGAACAGCATGTGGGGACCTCGCAGGCCGGTTCGACACCCGGCAAAGTCCATCAATCTAGTAGGCCGATCACGCCGCGCCAAGCGCTTTCACCGCAACAGCTCATGCGGCTGTCGAGCATCTGCTGTTGCGGCGATCTTCGTTGGCTGCCCGCGGACGCCGCTCTATCGTGCCCTGGCCTGTCGCACCTCGGGGTCTCGCGACAGGTGTCTCCTCGGGGGAGGCGCCGGCTGTGTCGGCGCTTCTTTCGATTCGGGCCCGCGGCGAAGGGAACAAGCGGCTTCGTCATGGGGTTGAGCGCCGCGGGCCCCCTTTTCTTGGACTTCCTTGCGCATGACTGATTCAAGTTCATGGGGCGTCGTCGCCTGCCGGAGTGCGCGATGAGCGTGCCACTTCTCCTCATCGTCGATGCCGGTGTCGGCCACCCCTCGCGCACCCGCGCGCTGGCCGAGGCCGTTGCCGAGTCGGCGGTCGGCCGCATCGACGGGCGTGCGATCGAACGCCAGCACCTCTCGGTGGCGGCGCTGGCGCCGCTCATCGGCCCGGCGCTGTCGCGCAGCGTGCTGCCGGCCGATGCCGAGGCCGCGCTGCGCCGCATCGAGACGGCCGATGCGCTGATCGTCGCCACGCCGGTCTACAAGGGCTCGTACACGGGCCTGTTCAAGCACCTCTTCGACTTCGTCGACACCGACGCGCTGCGCGGCAAGCCGGTGGCCCTGGTCGCCACCGGGGGCGGCGAGCGCCATGCGCTGGTGGTCGAGCACCAGCTGCGGCCACTGTTCGGCTTCTTCCAGGCGCGCACGCTGCCCACGGCCGTGTACGGCGCCAGCGCCGAGTTCGACGGCATCACGGTGCGCGCCGAAAGCCTGCGGCTGCGGGTCCACGCACTGGCCGCCGAGTTGGCTGACAGCTTCTGAAGCCATCGGCGGGTGCTCATCAGCTGTTGCGGACAAGTTCGTTGGATCCGCTTCGCTTGCGACCTATCGTGCCCTTGAGCGCTCGAGCACACCGCAGCTGCCTTCGCCACACAAGCTCAACACAAACCCACCATCCACTGCCAGGAGTACACCATGTCGATCGATAGCACTGGCCGCCGTCGCCACCTCTCGGGTCTGATGAAGGCCCTCGTCCTGTCTGCCGCGGCCGCGCTCACGGCTGGCGGCGCACAGGCCCAGCAGCCCATCGAGCTGCGCATCGGCTTCCAGAAGGCCGCCAGCGTGCTGGTGCTGCAGCGCGCACAAGGCACGCTCGAGAAGCGCCTGGCGGCGCAGAACGTCAGCATCAAGTGGGTGGAGTTCCCGGCCGGCCCGCAGCTGCTCGAGGGCCTGAACGTGGGCTCCATCGACGTGGGCTACGTGGGCGAGGCGCCGCCGATCTTCGCGCAGGCCGCGGGCGCGCAGTTCGTCTACGTCGGCAACGATCCGGCCAGCCCCGAGGCCGAGGCCATCGTCGTGCCCAAGGGCTCGCCGATCAGGAGCGTGGCCGATCTCAAGGGCAAGAAGATCGCCCTCAACAAGGGCAGCAACGTGCACTACCTGCTCGTCAAGCATCTCGAGAAGGCGGGGCTCAAGTACACCGACGTCAACGTCGTCTTCCTGCCGCCGGCCGATGCCCGCGCGGCCTTCGAGCGCGGCAGCGTCGACGCCTGGGCGATCTGGGATCCGTTCCTCTCCGCAGCCGAGAAGCAGATCGAGGCCCGCATCCTCGTCGACGGCAAGGGTGTGGTGAACAACCACCTGTTCTATCTGGCCAGCCGCAGCTTCGTCGAGAAGCACCCGGGCGTGATCGGCAGCTTCTTCCAGGACCTGCAGGAACGCGGCCGCTGGATCACCGCCAACCGTGCCGAGGCGGCGAGGCTGATCGCACCGCTGCAGGGCCTGGACGTGGCCATCGTCGAGAGCAGCCTGTCGCGCTACCCGCTGGGCGTGGTGCCGGTCAGCGCTGCCGTGGCGGCCGAGCAGCAGAAGGTGGCCGACGCCTTCTTCGAGCTCAAGCTCGTGCCCACGCGCGTGATCGTGGCCGAGGCGCTGCCGGCCCGGCCCATCGTCGTTGCACAGACGAAGTGAGGTCCGTGCCGTGACGCAGCCGCTCAGCATCTTCTGGTTCATTCCTTCGCACGGCGACTCGCGCTACCTCGGCACCAGCCAGGGCGCGCGCGAGGCCAGCCTCGACTACTTCAAGCAGGTGGCGGTGGCCGCCGACTCGCTGGGCTACGAGGGCGTGCTGCTGCCCACCGGCCGCAGCTGCGAAGACAGCTGGGTGCTGGCGGCCAGCCTGATCGACGCCACGCGGCGCCTGAAGTTCCTGGTGGCGCTGCGCCCGGGCCTCGTGACGCCGTCACAGAGCGCGCGCATGGCCGCCACGCTGGACCGCCTGTCGGGCGGCCGCCTGCTCGTCAATCTCGTCACCGGCGGCGACCCTGAAGAGCTGGCCGGCGACGGCCTGTTCCTGTCGCATGAGCAGCGCTATGCGCAGTCGCGCGAGTTCATCACCATCTGGCGCGAACTGCTGGCGCGCAGCCACGGAGCCGAAGGCGAGCCACAGGGTTCGGTGCAGCCGTTCGACCACGCTGGCGAGCACTACCGCCTCGAGGCCGGCAAGGTGCTGTACCCGCCGGTTCAGCGGCCGTATCCGCCGGTGTTCTTTGGCGGCAGCTCGGGCCCGGCCCATGCGCTGGCGGCCGAGCATGTGGACACCTACCTCACCTGGGGCGAAGCCCCGGCCGAGGTGGCGAAGAAGCTCGCTGACGTGCGCGCGCAGGCGGCGGCG
The DNA here is from genome assembly GCA_044345715.1 of Rubrivivax sp. GTDB lineage: Bacteria > Pseudomonadota > Gammaproteobacteria > Burkholderiales > Burkholderiaceae_C > Rubrivivax. The sequence goes on along the minus strand of JBIJAP010000035.1, from coordinate 3,638 downwards.
CGCGGGCGCACGCTGCGCTACGGCATCCGCCTGCACGTGATCGTGCGCGAGACCGAAGACGAGGCCTGGGCCGCGGCGGCCAAACTCGTGAAGCACCTCGACCCGGCCACCGTGGCCGCGGCGCAGCAGCGCTTCGCGAAGATGGACTCCGAGGGCCAGCGCCGCATGGCCGCGCTGCATGGCGGCCATTTCGACCCCGCCAACGTGCGCGCGGGCCTGGAGATCGCGCCCAACCTGTGGGCCGGCGTCGGCCTGGTGCGCGGTGGTGCGGGCACGGCGCTGGTGGGCAGCCCCGAGCAGGTGGCGGCGCGCATCCGCGAGTACGCCGAGCTGGGGCTGTCGCACTTCATCCTCAGCGGCTACCCGCACCTGGAAGAGGCCTACCGCTTTGCCGAACTGGTGTTCCCGCTGCTGCCGCTGGGCTTGCGCGAGCGCATCAGCCAGCCGCAGCTCACCGGGCCCTTCGGCGAGATCGTCGCCAACTCGATCGTGCCGCAGCGCGCGGCCGTCGCCGCGGCTGCGAGCTGAGCAGGGACGCCCATGTCGGAACCGTCGAACGCCCTGCGCTGGAAGCGGCGCATCGCGCCGTGGCTGGTGCCGCTGGCCATTCTGGCGGCCTGGGAGATCTCGTCGCGCGCAGGCTGGCTCTCCAGCCGCGTGCTGCCCGAGCCCTGGGCCGTGCTGACCGCGTTCGCACGCCTGGCCGGCACCGGCGAGATGTGGCAGCACGTGTGGGTGAGCACGCAGCGAGCGCTCTCGGGCTTTGCCCTCGGTGGCGGGCTGGCGCTGGCGCTGGGCCTGCTGACCGGCTCGCTGCGCAGTGCAGAGACCTTGCTGGACAGCACCATCCAGATGGTGCGCAACGTGCCGCCGCTGGCGCTGATCCCGCTCGTCATCCTGTGGTTCGGCATCGAGGAGGAGGCCAAGCTGTTCCTGGTGTCGCTGGGTGTGTTCTTCCCGATCTACATCAACACCTTCCACGGCATCCGTTCGGTGGACGCCGGGCTCATCGAGATGGCGCGCAGCTACGGCTTGCGCGGCTGGGCGCTGTACCGCCACGTCATCCTGCCCGGCGCGCTGCCGTCCATCCTGGTGGGCGTGCGCTTCTCGCTGGGCTTCATGTGGGTGATCCTGATCGTGGCCGAGACCATCAGCGCGCAGGCCGGCATCGGCTACATGACGATGAACGCACGCGAGTTCCTGCAGACCGACGTGGTGCTGGTGGGCATCCTGCTGTACGCCCTGCTGGGCAAGCTGGCCGACCTGCTGGCCAAGGGACTGGAGCTGTGGTGGCTGCGCTGGCATCCCGGCTATGGAGCACGCGCATGATGACGGCCTACGACGCACCCGAGCTGCTGCTGCGCAGCCCGCAGCCGCAGGCCGAGCCGGCGGCGCTGCCGGGGCTGCCGCCAGCCGGAGGTGAGGCACGCGGCCCGGGCCTGGGCATCGAGCTGCGCGGCGTGCACAAGCGCTATGGCGCGCGCGAGGTCCTGCACGACATCACGCTGAGCATCGCCCCGGGCGAGTTCGTCGCCGTCATCGGCAAGAGCGGCTGCGGCAAGAGCACGCTGCTGCGGCTGCTGGCCGGGCTGGAGGCGGCCGATGCCGGTGTGCTGGCCATCGACAGCCAGCCGCCGAACGCCACGCGCGAGGACACGCGGCTGATGTTCCAGGACGCGCGGCTGCTGCCCTGGAAGCGTGTCGCCGCCAACGTCGAGCTCGGCCTGAGCAGCGCCAACGCACCGGCGCGCGCGCGTGGCGCCCTGGCGCAGGTGGGGCTGGCCGACCGCGCCCACGAGTGGCCGGCCGCGCTGTCGGGCGGGCAGAAGCAGCGCGTGGCCTTGGCGCGCGCGCTGGTGCACGAGCCGCGCCTCCTGCTGCTCGATGAACCGCTGGGCGCGCTGGACGCCCTCACGCGGCTGGAGATGCAGGCGCTGATCGAGCAGCTGTGGCGAGAGCAGGGCTTCACCGCGGTGCTGGTGACGCACGACGTGGCCGAAGCGGCGGCGCTGGCCGACCGCGTGCTTGTCATCGTCGACGGCCGTATCGCGCACGACGAGCGCATCGTGCAGCCGCGGCCGCGCCGCCATGCCTCGGCCGTGCTGGCCGAGGTCGAGGAGCGGCTGCTGGCGCAGGTGCTGCGCCGGCCGATCTGAGAGCGGCGGGTGCAGATGAACGCAGCCGGCGACGCAGCCTCCCCGGCCTGCTGCCCGCCGCGCCCACGGCTGCTGGTGGTGCCGGGGCTGCACGGCAGCGGTATTGATCATTGGCAGAGCTGGCTGCAGCGGCGCACGCCGGGCAGCCGCCGTGTCGAGCAGCTCGACTGGAGCGCCCCCGATCGGGATGCCTGGGTGGCGCGCATCGGGCAGACGCTGCAAGCCGAGCCCCCAGGCCCCTGGATCGCCGTGGCCCACAGCTTCGGCTGCCTGGCCTTGGTGCAGCACTTGCTGAACCCTGAGGTCGATGCCTCTCGGCCGGTGGTGGCCGGTCTGCTGGTGGCGCCGGCCAGCCCCTGGCGTTTTGGGCTCAAGGCGCAGCTGATGCGGCGCGTCGCGAGCGCCGAGCTCACGGTGCTGGCCAGCAGCAACGACCCCTGGCTGCCCACCGAGGTGGCGCTGGGCTGGGCCCATGCCTGGGGTGCGCGGCTCACGGACCTGGGCGATGCCGGGCACGTCAACCCGGCATCGGGCCACGGGCCGTGGCCGCAGGTGCTGCAGCACCTCGAGCGGCTGCGCCAGCGCTGGCACTCGGCGCAACGCGAGAGGGCTGCCCACGCTCAGCCCTGAAGCGAGGGCAGCACGTTCGACAGCGCGTTCGACAGCTTGGGCGGCGCATACACTCGCGCCCCGATGCAGAAGTTGCGCCGCCACACGGCCTTGCCAACCTGGATCGCCCTGCTGGCGATCTGGGCGCTGAGCCTCGTGCCCACGGTGTCGCAGCTTCTGGCTGCCGCAGCGCCCGACGGCAGCGTGCGCGCCGAGATCTGCACACCTCAAGGGCTGCGCTGGGTGACGCTGGTGGCCGTCGATGAACTCGCCGACGGCCCGGCGGGCACGCCGGCCGACACCTTGGCCGCCGCACACAGCGACCACTGCCCCCTGTGCCGGCTGCAGCACGACGCACCGCCACTGCCTCTGGCCACGGCTCTGTCGCACGAACCCGCACCCGGCCCGGCCTTCGTGCCCAGCCTGTTCCTGCAGGCGCCGCACACGCTGCATGCGTGGCGCAGCGCACAGCCGCGCGGGCCCCCCCTCCTGAGCTGAACCCCTCGTCGCGAGCCCTGCCGCCGCCGCCCTCGGGCGGTGGCGGCGCGGGCTCATCCGGGTTTCCGGCCGTTCGCTCGCGCCCCTTGGGCGCAGTGGGCGGCCCTCAGGAGTTTTCCTCGTGCTCGTTTCTTTACCGCCATTCCCACGGCAGGCCATTGCCTGCGCTTGCGTTCTCTCGTGCGTACCCTTTGCCCAGGCGCAGACCGCCCCTGAAGCTGCCAACAGCCGCAATGCCGGCATCGTCAGCGTCACTGCCAGCCGCCTGGGCTCGCTGCCGACGCAGATACCCACCACCATCGAAGGCATCAGCGGCGCTGAGATCGACGCCACCATCAACGCCACCGACAGCGCCGATGCGCTGAAGTACTTTCC
>JBIJAP010000370.1:0-3844 GCA_044345715.1 Rubrivivax sp. | reverse complement strand
CGCGTGCCTTCTCGGCCACGTCGTTGAAGAAGTCGAACATCAGCAGCGTCTTCTTCAGCGCCTCGGCGGCGATGGGCGCCACGGCCGCGTCGTCGAGCAGTTCGATCAGCGGGTGCACGTTGTAGCCGCCGACCATGGTGCCGAGCAGTTCGGTGGCCTTGGCCCGGCTGATGAGCGCCACGCTCAGGTCGCCGTGCGCCACAGCGGCCAGGAAGCTGGCCTTCACCTTGGCGGCGTCGTCCACGCCAGGGGGCACGCGGTGCGTGAGCAGCTCCAGCAGGAAGCCTTCTTCACCGGCCGGCGGGGCCTTGATGAGCTCGATCAGCGCGGCCACCTGCTTGGCATCGAGCGGCAGCGGCGGAATGCCGAGCGTGGCGCGTTCGGCGGCATGTTGGCGATAGGCTTGCAGCATGGGGTGCTCCTGGATGAATCGGGGGAAAGTGTGGTTGTCGAGGCTGACGTCAACACAACAGCCTTCGGGTTCAGGCCTGCGGCACGATCACCTTCAGGCCCTTGAAGTAGTCGCGGTAGAAGCCGGCGTCTCGTGTGATGAGCGCATCGCACTGCATCATGGCGTGGGCGCCGATCAGGAAATCAGCCACCGTGCGGCTGCGGTTGCCACCGCGCTGCCGGTAGCGGCGCTGCATCTCGCCGGCACGCAGCGCGGCCTTGGGTTCCATGGCGCTGTAGACGATGCCCACGGATTCGAGGTGTTCCAGCACCTGCGAGCCGCCCTGCAGCGAGGTGCACAACTCGGCCAGTGCCACCTCGCACAGCACCACCGGGCCGGCGTGCAGGGCGGCGCGGATGGCGTCGGTGGCGGCATCGGCGTGCGGGCCGCCGCCGATGACGTCGATCAGCACGGACGAGTCGGTGGCGATCATTCGTCGGGTGGCAGGTAGGGGTCGCCCGGCGCGTGGCCCCGGATGGCGCGCATCGCGTCATCGGTGCTGGCAAAGCCGTCGGCCAGTTTGAAGCGCCCGCGCAGCTTCGACAGCGCGTCGTCGACCTCTTTGCGCAGGATGATGCGGCCGCCGTCGAGCTCGACCTTCAGCTTGGTGCCCTTGCTCAGGCCCAGCGCGTCGCGCACGGCCTTGGGCAAGGTGATCTGGCCGCGTTCGGCGACGGTGGCTTCCATGGGGTGCCTCGGGCTGTCTGATCGATTAGGTATGCACGAATGATACATACCTGGCGCTTTGGGCAGTAGCCGGGGCCGTATCATGCGATGAGTACAACCAGTGCGGCGGCGCACCTGATTCGTGACACCACCGGTTTAGGCAGCACAAGGGCTCAGGGTGAACGACGACACGCCGCACGAGGACCGCACGACACCGCGCGAGCGCGCTGACGCCGACACGGGCGCGCCGCAGCGGCCCGCGCTGGGCGAGGCCGACCGCGACAAGTCAGTGCTGCGGCCCATGCTGCGCGACGGCGGCGCCGACGCCACCGTGGTGCTGGTGCCGCCCGGCGGCATGCCTTTGCCGCGACATCGTCGAGGGGCTGGCGCCACCGCCGGGCCGCTGCGACAAGGCGTGCGGCTGCACGAGTACCGCATCGACGGCGTGCTCGGCGAAGGCGGTTTCGGCGTCACCTATCTCGCCACCGACGTGCACCTGCACGCCGCGGTGGCCATCAAGGAATACCTGCCGCAGGACATCGTGTTCCGCTCGGCCGACGGCACCGTGTCGCCCACCGCGAGCGAACACATGCCGCGTTACCGCCAGGGGCTCGACGCGTTCCTGGTGGAGGCGCGCACGCTGGCCTCGTTCCGCCACCGCGCCATCGTGCGCGTGGCCCGTTTCTTCGAGGCCCACCACACCGCCTACATGGTGCTCGAGGTCGAGAAGGGCGAGCCGCTCAAGAACTGGTGGCCCGAACACCGCAAGCTCGGTGAGAAGGCGCTGGTGGAACTGCTGCTGCCGGTGCTCGACGGCCTGGCAGCCGTGCACGAGGCGGGCTTCCTGCACCGCGACATCAAGCCCGACAACATCCAGGTGCGCTCGTCCGATGGCAGTCTGGTGCTGCTCGACTTCGGCAGCGCCGGCCAGGCGGCCGGCGTGGCCCCCGACGGCATGGTGGTGGTGACGCCCGGTTATGCGCCGATCGAGCAGTACGGCCTCGGCGAGCAAGGCCCCTGGACCGACCTCTACGCGCTGGGCGCCACGCTGTACTGGTGCGTCAGCGGCAGGAAGCCGCCCGACGCCGAAACCCGCAAGGCCGATCCCAAGGCCTACAGCCGTGCGGTCGAGGCCGGTCGCGATGTTTTTGGCGATGCCTTCCTGAAGGCCATCGACTGGGCCCTGGCGACCGACCCCGCCAAGCGCCCACGCTCGGTGGCCGAGTGGCGCGAGGCGCTGCTGGCCGATCACCCGGCGGCGACGCGCCGCTTCGAGGCCGCGCGCCGACGCAACGAGCGGCGGGACGTGACGCAGGAGCAGTCGATGCCGACGCAGGCGCGCGTCATGCGATCGAAGGCGCAGCGCCTGCTGCACCCGCGCGACTGGCCCTTGGCCGTGAAAGCCGGGGTGGCTCTGGTGGCTGCCGGTGTGCTGCCGGTGGCGATGGTGGCCGCCCTCAACCTGGGCAGCGCGCGCGATGCCGTCGTGGCTGCCGAATCGCGGTTTTTGCAAAGCGTGGCCACGCATGCCGCGTCCGACGTGGCGGTCTACGTGCAGCGTGGCCGCGAGCAGGCGCGCCAGATCGCGTCAGAAGCCGCCTTCGGCGCCTGGCTGACCCGGCCCACCGAGCCGGCCCGCGCGGCCTTGCGCGACCGCCTGCTGCGCCAGGTGCAGCCCGGCTCGGGCGTGCAGAGCCTGATGCTGCTCGATGGCACCGGGCTGGCCGCCCTGGCGTCCGACCTCGGCACGCAAGGCACCAGCCACGCGCTGCGCCCTTACTTCACGCAGCCGATGCGAGGCCGCGGCCACACCAGCACGCTGATCGCCGGCAACGGCATCGGCGCCACGCACATCGACATCGCCGAGCCGGTGCGCGGCGGCGCCGGCGGCATCGTCGGCGTGATGGTGCTGCGCCTGTCGGGCGACCCCATCGTGCGCGCGCTCGAGCAGGCGCAGGCCGGCGGCCCCGCCGGCGCCGGCCGGCAGCTGACGCCGTTTCTGGTCGACGGCGACGGCGTCTTCGCCTACCACGCGCATGCCGACCTGCGCCATCGCAGCCTGGTGCCGCTGGCGCCCGACAAGCTGGCGGCCATCCGCGCCGACCAGCGTTTCCGGCGCGACGAGGTGCCCGCGGTGGGCGAGTTGCAGCTGGCATCGGTGCTGCTGGGGGCGCAGAAGAGCGGCGCGCTCGAGTACGCCTCCGTCACCAGCGGCCTGGCGGCGGTAGCCGGCTACGCGCCCGTGGCAGGGCACGACTGGGTCGTGGCCGTGACCGAGGATCGCCGCGCCATCGTGGCGCCCCTGCAGCGGCTGAGCGCCTGGCTGGCCGGCGGCATCCTGCTGGCGGGGCTGGGGGCCGCGGCGGCCGGCTGGTGGTTCGCGCGCAGCTTCGCGCGGCCGCTGCGTCACCTCACGCGCGCCCTGGCCGACCTGAAAGCTGGCGACATCGACGACACCAAGCTGCGCTTTGCCCGCGGCGACGAGTTCGGCCAGATGGCACGCAGCATCAATGCGTTGGCGGAGCAGCTGCGCGAGAGGGCGGGCAAGGGCAAGCCCTGACGGGCTGGGATCTCAGCCGCTGATCAGTGCCTTCTTCATGGGGTGCAGTTGCGGGCTCGCTTGCACCAGCCTCGCCGAGCCGTAACGCCCGGCCTCGGTGCGCATGCGGCCTGGGAGGCGCCGTTCAGCGGCCGTGCAACGCCGCCATCGCCGCCGCAAAGGCCGCG
>JBIJAP010000034.1:0-14347 GCA_044345715.1 Rubrivivax sp. | reverse complement strand
ACCAGGAAGGCCGGTGCACCCTGGAAGAAGGGCTCGTCGGTGAGCACACTCAGGCAGGCCGCACCGCCACGCTCGTAGCTGCGCGCGATGTCGGCCGGCACGAAGTGCTCGCGCAGCACGCCCTTGCTGGGGCTCGCCTTCTTCACTTCGGCAATCACCGCCGGCTGCCGCGCCGCCACGCGCCGCTGCAGCGCGCCGGCGAAGTCGCGCCGGTCGGCCCGGCGATCGGGCGCTTCGGCCTCGGCGCGCCAGCTCTGCAGCGAGCGCGCGCGGCGCGCCGTGGCGACCTCGTCGCGCTTGACGGCGACGATGCGTTCGAGGATGTCGGCCATGCCTGGGCGCTCCCTCAGGCCGCCGGCTTGAAGCGCTGCGTGCAGGCCACGAACTGGCTCAGCTTGGCCAGGGCCTTGCCCGAAGCCACGGCCTCGCGGGCGCGCTTGACGCCCTCGCTGACGTCGGCCGCCGCGCCCGCGCAGTACAGCGCCGCGCCGGCATTGAGCAGCACGATGTCGCGCACCGGCCCGTCTTCGTTGGCCAGCGCGCGCTTGATGCAGGCCACGCTTTCTTCCTTGTTGGCCACCTTCAGCACGCGGCTGTCGTAGACCGGCAGGCCGAAGTCGCTGGGGTGCACGGCGTACTCGCGCACGGTGCCGTCCTTCAGCTCGCCCACGAGTGTTTCGCCCGACAGCGAGATCTCGTCCATGCCGTTCATGCCGTAGACCACCATCACGTGCTCGCTGCCCAGGCGCTGCAGCACGCGCACCTGGATGCCGACCAGATCCGGGTGGAACACGCCCAGCAGCTGGTTGGGCGCGCCGGCCGGGTTGGTGAGCGGCCCGAGGATGTTGAAGAAGGTGCGCACGCCCAGCTCTTTGCGCACCGGCGCGGCGTGCTTCATGGCCGCGTGGTGGTTGGGCGCGAACATGTAGGCGATGCCGGTCTCGGCCAGGCACTCGGCCACCTGGTCGGGGCTCAGCATGATGTGCGCGCCCAGCGCCTCGACCACGTCGGCCGAGCCGCTGGTGCTGCTGACGCTGCGCCCTGCGTGCTTGGCCACGCGTGCGCCCGCGGCGGCGGCCACGAACATGCTGGCGGTGCTGATGTTGAAGGTGTGCGAGCTGTCGCCGCCGGTGCCGACGATGTCGACCAGGCCCGTGCGGTCGGCCACCGGCACCGGCGTGGCGAACTCGCGCATCACCTGCGCGGCGGCGGCGATCTCGCCCACGGTCTCCTTCTTCACGCGCAGGCCCATGGCCAGCGCGGCGATCATCACCGGGCTCATCTCGCCGCTCATGATGCGGCGCATCAGCGCCAGCATCTCGTCGTGGAAGATCTCGCGGTGCTCGATGACGCGCGTCAGCGCCTCGGTGTTGGTGATGGACATGGCGGGTGTCTCCTTACTGCAGCGCGGCGCGGATGATCGGGATGGCGCGCTCGATGTCGGCGCGGCTCACGTCGAGGTGGGTGACGAGGCGGATGCGGTACAGGCCCGTGCACAGCACGCCGCCGGCCTTCAGGCGCTCGACCAGGCCGCGGGCCTTGTCGGGCACGACGTCGACGAAGACTATGTTGCTCTGCGGCGGCTGCACGGCCACGCCGTATAGGCCATGCAGGCCCTCGGCCAGCAGCCGGGCGTTCGCGTGGTCGTCGGCCAGGCGCTCGACGTGGTGATCGAGCGCATGCAGCGCCGCGGCGGCCAGCACGCCGGCCTGGCGCATGCCGCCGCCGAGCATCTTGCGCACGCGGTGCGCGCGGGCGATGAGCTCCTTCGAGCCCACCAGCGCCGAGCCCGCCGGCGTGCCCAGGCCCTTGCTGAAGCACACCGACACGCTATCGAACGGCGCCGCCAGCTCGGCCGGCGTACGGCCGCAGGCCACCGCGGCATTGAAGAGCCGGGCGCCGTCAAGGTGCGTGGCCAGCCCGCGGCCATGGGCCAGCGCGCAGGCGGCCTCGACATAGCCTTGCGGCAGCACCTGGCCTCCCCAGGTGTTCTCCAGCGCCAGCAGCCGCGAGCGCGCGAAGTGCGCGTCGTCGGGCTTGATGGCGCTCTCGATGTCGGCCAGCGTGATCGAGCCATCGGGCTGCTGCACCAGCGGCTGCGGCTGGATGCTGCCCAGCACCGCGGCGCCGCCGCCTTCCCAGCGGTAGGTGTGGGCCATCTGGCCGACGATGTACTCGTCGCCACGCTCGCAATGCGCCATCAGGCCGCAGAGGTTGCCCATGGTGCCGGTGGGCACGAAGAGCGCCGCCTCCTTGCCCAGCCGCGTGGCGATGGCGGCCTGCAGCGCGTTCACCGTGGGGTCGTCGCCGAAGACATCGTCACCCAGTTCGGCACTCGCCATGGCGTCGCGCATGGCCGGCGTGGGCCGGGTGACGGTGTCGCTGCGCAGGTCAATCGGCGAGGCGCTCATCGCACGTGCTCCAGAAAGTTGCGCAGCATCGCGTGGCCGTGTTCGCTCTGGATGCTCTCGGGGTGGAACTGCACGCCCTCCAGCGGCAGGCCGCGGTGGCGCACGCCCATGACCTCGCCGTCGTCGGTGTCGGCCGTCACCAGCAGCTCGGCCGGCATCGTCTCGCGCCGGATCGCCAGCGAGTGGTAGCGGATGACCGAAAAGCGCTCGGGCAGGCCGCTGAACACCCCCAGCCCGTCGGTGCGGATGGTGCTGGCCTTGCCGTGCATCTGCACCTTCGCGCGCACGACCTCGCCGCCCAGTGCCGCGCCGATGGCCTGGTGGCCCAGGCACACGCCCAGGAGCGGCAGCTTGCCGACGAAGTGGCGAATGGCCTCCACGCACACGCCGGCCTCGGCCGGGCTGCAGGGGCCGGGCGACAGCACCAGGCGATCGGGCTTCAGCGCCGCGATGCCGGCGACGTCGATCTCGTCGTTGCGGAACACCCGCACGTCCTGGCCGAGCTCGCCGAAGTACTGCACCAAGTTGAAGGTGAAGCTGTCGTAGTTGTCGATCATCAGCAGCATGTGCGCTCTACCCTGTTTGATTGCGCGGGGCGTCGTTGGCGACACCCGGGTTCTCAAGTCCCGCCGGGGCCTGGCCGCGCGGCGCGGGGGCGGCGGCGCGGGGCTGGTCGGGGGTGGTGGCGCCCGCGGCGGGGCGCATGGGGGTGGGTCAGGCTGATGGCTTGCGCCAACGCCAACCGGTGCGCGCTGCGGTGATCGGGCGGAACGCAGACATGAGCCGCATTATGGCCGGGGCCGCGCCTATCATCGCGCCCCCCAAAAACTTGCGAGGAGAGCGCGTTGTCCCAGGCACTGGAGAGAGTCGTCCGCGTGGGCGTGGACTTGGCCAAGCAGGTGATCCACGTGCACGCCGTGTCGGCCGAGGGGCAGCCGCTCGTCAATCGCGCCCTGGCGCGCGAGCGCTTCCTGGCCTGGTGCGCCCAGCTCCCCGGCCCTGCCTGGTGGTGATGGAGGCCTGCACTGGCGCCCACCACTGGGCGCGCCAGCTGCGCGCCATGGGGCTGCAGGCGCAACTCATCTCGGCCGAGTTCACCGCCGCCTACCGCGTGCAGGGCCGCACCGGCAAGAACGACGCCAACGACGCCGCGGCCATATGCGAGGCGGCGTCGCGGCCGCACATGCGCTTCGTGCCGGTGAAGAGCACCGCACAGCAGGGCCTGATGACGCTGCACCGCCTGCGCGAGGGCATCAAGCGCGACCGCACCGCCTGCATCAACCGCATCCGCGGGCTGCTGTCGGAGTTCGGGCTCGTGTTCCCGAAGAGCCCGCAGGCGCTGCGCGAAGGGCTCGACGACGTGATCACCACGCAGCCGCAGGCGGTAGACCCGAACGGCCTGCTCGGCCTGAAGCTCGCGGCGCGCCAGCTCAGCGGATTCGATGACCAGCTGGCCGAGTGCGACCGCGCCATCGGCGCCCATGTCCGCGACGACCAGCGCGCCCGCGCGGTGGCGCAGCTGCAGGGCATCGGGCCCGTCAGCGCCTCAGCGCTGATCGCCGGGGTGGGCGACTTCAGCGTGTTCCGCAACGGCCCGCAGTTCGCGGCCTGGCTCGGGCTCACGCCGCGCCAGTACTCCAGCGGCGGCGTCGTCCGCCTCGGGCGCATCACCAAGCGCGGCGACGACTACCTGCGCACGCTGCTGATCCAGGGTGCCAAGGGCGCGGTGCTCACGGCCCACAAGCGCGAGGACGCCATCTCGCGCTGGGCCGTGCAGCTGCGCGCCCGGGTGGGCTGGCAGAAGGCCGCGGTGGCCATGGCCAACAAGAACGCCCGCATCGTGTGGGCGCTGCTGTGGCGCGGCGGCCGCTTCGACGCCGAACACGCGCCGCTGGCCCACCGGCTGCAGCCCAGTCTCTTCTAGGCTCCGCGGAGCCCACGGCCGTTTTCCGGCGGGCCGTGGCAGGTGAACTCGACTAACCCTCTGTTGCGCCCGAGCGGGCGTCAACGCAGAGCGAACGGAGTCCTGCCACGCCTCGCCGGCCCTCGCCCTCAGAACCCTTCTTCGACCAGCTCCGCGGCGCGGATCAGCGCGCGCGCCTTGTGCTCGGTCTCGCGCCATTCCATCTCGGGCACCGAGTCGGCCACCACGCCGGCCGCGGCCTGCACGTACAGCGTGTTGTCCTTGACGATGCCGGTGCGGATGGCAATGGCCAGATCCATGTCGCCGGCGAAGCTGACGTAGCCGCAGGCGCCGCCGTAGATGCCGCGCTGCACCGGCTCGAGTTCGTCGATGATCTCCATCGCCCGCACCTTGGGCGCGCCGCTCAGTGTGCCGGCCGGGAAGGTGGCGCGCAGCACGTCGAGTTGCCCCACACCGGGCTTGAGGATGCCCTCGACGTTGCTGACGATGTGCATCACGTGCGAGTAGCGCTCCACTTCGAAAGCCTCGGTCACCTTGACGCTGCCGGTGCGCGCGATGCGGCCGATGTCGTTGCGCGCCAGGTCGATGAGCATCAGGTGCTCGGCGCGCTCCTTCTCGTCGGCACGCAGCTCGGCTTCCAGGCGCGCGTCGTCCTGCGGCGTGGCGCCGCGCGGGCGGGTGCCGGCCAGCGGGCGGATCGTCACCTTGCGGCCGCCATCGGGCAGCTCGGCGGACGCGGGCACGCGCTCCTCGCGCACCAGGATCTCGGGGCTCGCGCCGACGATGTGGAAGTCGCCCATGTCGTAGTAGTACATGTAGGGCGAGGGGTTCAGCGAGCGCAGCGCGCGGTACAGCGACAGCGGGCTCTCGGTGTAGCGCTTCTTCAGCCGCTGGCCGATGACGACCTGCATGCAGTCGCCGGCGGCGATGTACTCCTTGGCGCGCTCCACCGCCTGCATCAGCTGCGCCTGCGAGGTCTCGCGCTCCACCGCGTACGAGGTGCCGCGCTTCACCGCAGGCACGGTGACGCTGTAGCGCAGCCGGTCGGCCAGCTCGCCGAGGCGGCGCTTGGCGCGGTGGTAGGCCTCGGGCCGGCCGGGGTCGGCCCAGACGATCAGGTACAGGCGGCCCGAGAGGTTGTCGATGACCGCCACCTCCTCGGTGAGCAGCAGCTGCAGGTCGGGCGTGCCGATGCCGCCCGTCTTCTGCACCTTCGCCAGCTTGGGCTCGATGTGGCGCACGGTGTCGTAGCCGAAGTAGCCCGCCAGCCCGCCGCAGAAGCGCGGCAGCCCGGCGGCGATGGCGGGCTTCAGCCGCTCCTGCCAGGTCTCGACGAAGGCCAGCGGGTTGCCATCGACACGCTCGACGACGACGCCGTCGGTGACGACCTCGCTCACGTTCCCGGTGGCGCGCAGCAGCGTGCGCGCCGGCAGGCCGATGAAGCTGTAGCGCCCGAAGCGCTCGCCGCCGACCACGCTTTCAAGCAGGAAGCTGTGGCGCTGGCCGCCGGCCAGCTTGAGGTACAGCGACAGCGGCGTCTCGAGATCGGCCAGCGCTTCGCTGATGAGCGGGATGCGGTTGTAGCCCTCGCGGGCGAGCGATTGGAATTCCAGTTCGGTGATCACGGTGGCAGTCTCTTGCGTAGCGGTGCGGGGCGCGGTGGGCGGCCCCGCGAGCAGCCGCGCTGCACGCGCGGCCGGTGGCGGTCAGGCTCGGTTCGAGCGACGCCAGGGCCAAGCTCCCCGGCTGCAGCAGCCGGGTCGCGAGCCTGCGGGCAGGCTCGGCAAACAGTGAGGGGTGATCGGCAAGGAACTCACGCGGCCAGTCTAGCAGCCGGGCAAGGGCAGTCTTGGCGGGCGGGCGCTGGCCGAGCTGTTTGCGGCGCGCCAGCGGCTGCGCGTGGGCGACCACTTCTCGATCGACTTCGTACCCGGCACCGGTACGCGCGTGCTCTTCACCGGCCCGAACTGAGCTTGCGCGGCCGCTGCCTCGGTCGCTTGGCCGGCGCGGTGTAGGTGGCGACCCAGTCACGGAACTCGCGCGTCCACTGCAGTGCGTTCGCCGGCTTCAGCACCCAGTGGTTCTCGTCCGGGAACCACAGCAAGCGCGCCGGCACGCCACGCGCCTTGAGCGTGTGGAAGTAGGCCAGGCCGTTGGCATCGGGCACGCGGTAGTCGCGCGCGCCGTGGATCACCAGCGTCGGCGTGGCCATCTGCGCGGCAAAGGCGTGCGGGCTCTGCGCCAGCACCCGCGGCATGTCGTTCCAGTACTCGGCCGCCAGATCCTTGGGCCGTACCGGCCAGCTGTCGGCGCTGAAGGTGCTGATGCGGTCGAAGACGCCGGCATGGCACACGTACGCGCGGTAGCGTCCCTCGGGCCAGGCCGGCACGTGCCCGTTCATCCACGCCACAAGGAAGCCGCCGTAGCTGCCGCCGGTGGCGACGATGCGGTCGCGGTCGACCCAGTGCTGTGCGCAGAGCCAGTCGGTGGCGGCCTCGATGTCCTGCAGCTCGAGCTCGCCCTGGCGGCCGATCAGGCTGTGGCGGAAGGCGTGGCCGAAGCCGCTGGAGCCGTGGAAGTTGACCTGCGCGACGACGCGCCCGGGCTCGCCAGGTTGGTCGGGCGCCGCGAACACGTGCGGGTTCCAGCGCCAGCCGAAGCTGTCGCCCGCGGCGGCGAAGGGCCCGCCGTGGATCATGTGGATCGCGGCAAGCTTCTTCTTCGCGTCGAAGCTGGGCGGGAAGGTGAGCCACACCTGCACCGGCTCGCCTAAAGCGCCGGTGACGCTGATCTCGCGCACCTCGCCCAGCGTCACGCCGGCCAGCTCGCGGTCGTTGAAGTGCTCGATGCGGCGGGGCGCTTCTTCACCCTGGCGTGCGAACACACGCGCCGGGTGCTGCGCCGAATCGGCCAGCACCAGCAGGGTGTCGCCGGCGGTGTCGAAGGCCTGGACCCAGCCGCCTTCGTGCACACACGCGGGCGCTGCGGCGTCGTCGCCGAGGGGCAGGCGCCACAAGTGGCGCCGGCCGCGGTCTTCGGCGCCGAACAGCAGCGCGCTGCCGTCGGGCGCCCAGCGCAGCGGCGCGTCGACGGCGCGGTCCCAGCCGATGGCCAGCGGGCGCAGCGTGCCATCGGCCGCTACCAGGGCCGGACGCGACAGCGCGGTGTGCACGCGGCCGACCGCAGCCGCCAGGCAGGCCAATGAACGCCCGTCGGGTGCGTAGGCCGGCGCGTCGAGATCCCAGCCTGCCGGCGCCGCGCGCGGGGTGATGCGCCGGGTGGCCACGTCGGCCTCGGCCAGCGCCAGCGGGTTGCCCAGCCGCGGCTCGGTGGCGGGGTCGAAGACGAAGCAGACCTTGCGGCCATCGGGCCGCACGTCGTAGCTGCTGTTGCCGTCGTTGGTGCGCGGCAGCTCGTAGGGGCTGCCGGCCGTGAGCGACGTGATGCGGCCGGTGTCCACGTCGAGCAGCCACAACTGCAGCCGCCGGCCGGCGGGCATGTCGTGGTCCCAGAACCGATGGAAGGCCTCGGAGGTGGCCACACCGGTGGCCTTGTCGTCCTTCTGTGTCTTCAGCGCCTTCGCTTGTGCCTCGGGCGTGCGGGCCTCCGGGAACGACCACGATGCAAAGACGATGCGGAGACCGTCGGCAAACCACTTGAAGCTCTCGATGCCGGGCGCGAACTGCGCCACGCGCCGTGCCTCGCCGCCGTCGGCCGCGATGAGGTAGAGCTGCGGCGTCTCGTCGAGCGCGCCCGCGGCATCGCGCCGGCGGGCCAGGAAGGCGATGCGGTCGCCGCGCGGCGCCCAGGCCGGCTGGCCGTCCTTGTCGCCCGCCTGGGTGAGTTCGCGCGGCGGGCGGCCATCGACGAACAGCCGCCACAGGCACGAGCGGCCCTGGTTCTTGTCGGCGTCGAAGCGCGTGAGGCTGCACACGGCCTGGCGCCCATCGGGGCTGATCGAAGGGGCGCCCAGGCGAGCCAGGCGCCACAGCGTGGCGGCATCGAGAGGGCGGGATTTCTTGCTCATGCGCCGGAGTGTGGCCCCTGCCGCGACCGATGCTCCCGCCCCCGTTCGAGGGCCCTTGCTCAGCCGATGCTCTCGACCTGCCGGCTCTGCTGATACGCCGCGCCAAAGCGGTTGACCAGGAAGTCCGGCAGCGCCACCTGCTCCTGGCGGATGAAGCCGCTTTGTGGCAGCTTGCCTTCGCGGAACAGGTCGACCGCGGCGCAGATGCCGGCGGCGGTGGTGATCTGGATGGCGCTCAGCGGCGCGGCCTCGGAGCGGTCGGCGAAGATCTTGCGCGCGAACACCTCCTGCACCAGCTGCCCGTCGCGCAGGCCGCTGACGGTGACGAACACCAGCACCACATCCTGCATCGTGCTCGGGATGCTCTTGCGCATGATGGCCTTCAGCGTCTCGGTGTCCTGGTTCAGCTGCAGCTCCTCGAGCAGCATCTTCATCAGGTCGCGGTGGCCGGGGTAGCGCACGCTCTTGTAGTCGAGCGTCTGCACGCGACCGGCCAGTGTTTCGCACAGCGTGCCCAGGCCGCCGCTGGTGTTGAAGGCCTCGTACTCGGTGCCGTCGAGACTGAAGTGCTCCAGGCCCTCCAGCGGCAGCACCTCGATGTTCTTGCCGCCGCGGATGGCCTCGCAGGGGTGGCAGTACTCGTTGATGAGGCCGTCGACGCTCCAGGTCAGGTTGTATTTGAGCGAGTTGGTCGGGAAGGCCGGCAGCGCGCCGACGCGCATCTTCACGTCGACCAGCGTGTCGAAGCCCTGAGCCAGGTGGTGCGCGACGATGCCGATGAAGCCCGGCGCCAGCCCGCATTGCGGCATGAAGGCCGTCTTCGCACCCGCCGCCAGATGCTGGATGGCGCGCGTGGCCGCCACGTCTTCGGTGAGGTCGAAGTAGTGCACGCCGGCCTCGCGCGCTGCGGTGGCGGCGATGGTCGCCAGGTGGTACGGCAGTGCGTTGACCACGGTGTCCTGCCCGCGCAGCACAGCCAGCACCGACGCCGCATCGGCGGTTTGCGCCACCCGCGTCTTCACGCCGGCACAGGCCGGGTCGGCACTGATCTTGGCCAGTGCCTCGGCACTGCGGTCGACCACGGTCACCGTGTAGTCGCCGCTGCCGTGCAGCAGCCGGGTGATGGTCTGGCCGATGTGGCCGGCGCCGAGCAGGGTGATGTGCATGAAATCCTCCGAGGTGAACAAGCCTGAACTGCCGGGCAGTCTAGGCAAGGCTCACGTCAGAAGAAACGGCAGAACCGTCGAAACAACGCGACGCTACGCCGAAACGTAGCGCGGTTTACGACGATGAGTCAGCTAAAGCGCACCTTCGGCCTTGAGCTTCTTGCGGTACTCGCGGGCTTCCGCGCGCCGCGCCTTGGTGGCGGCGGCCTCGTAGGTCTCCACCGCTTCCTGGCGCAGCACCACGGCTTCCTTCAGCGCTTCCTTGAAGCGCTTCTGGGTGTACGTGTTCTCGGTGCCGATGTAGACGCTCTTGCGCTGCGGCGTGTCAGCGAAGCGCGGAATCAGCACCGCGAGACTGCAATCACGCAACTCCGAGCCGCGGCGTTGCCGCACGATCGGACCCGAAATGCCCACCGGCAAGCCGCTGCGCTTGTTGACGCTGGGCCCTCGCTGCAACAACGACGGCGCGGGCAGTTCGGCAATGCGCTTGAGCAACTCGCGGGTCGCCAGGCGCAAGGACTCGGTGGCACCGCTGCCATCGTTGGTGTGATCGGAGTACAGCTTGGTGCCGCCGTAGCGAAGCTGCCAGCCGTGCGTGGCGCGATGGTCGATGCGCTGGATGCTTTGCGGCACCTCGAACACGTGACCGCTGAAGATCGTGACTGTGCGGGTCTTCACATGGGCCCCTGTAGGGATCTGATTCGGGTCCCCCCCTGAAATACGGACGCGGGTGCTCTGCGGCCCCTCGCGCGGTGGCAACGGTGAATGGTGTGAATATGCACGTGCCGCCGACCCCGGAATGTAGTTCATGCCGCCGCACCCACCTTTAGCGGGCGATACCGAATGTCGCGTGGGCACCGCAACACGCGCAGGAGAAGACAGATTGGACCTTGACGAACTCGACCGCCGCCTTCTGGCCCTGCTGCAGGCCGACGCCCGCACACCGGCGGCCGAGCTGGCGCGCCGCCTGGACGTGGCACGCACCACGGTGCTGGCCCGCCTGGCCCGGCTCGAGAAGCAGGGCGTCATCGTCGGCTACACCGTGCGCCTGGCGCGCGACGAAGACGCCCGCGGTGTCGAGGCCTATGTCGGCATCAGCGTGCAGCCGCGGGCCGGCGCCGGCGTGACGGCGCGGCTGGCGACGCTGCCCGAGTTGCGCCAGCTCAGCAGCGTCAGCGGCGAGTTCGACTATCTGGCCCTGCTGCGCGCCGAGAGCACGACGCGGCTCGATGCCGTGCTCGACGAGATCGGCAGCTTCGAGGGCGTGCTCAAGACGATGACCAGCGTCGTGCTGGCGCGCCGCATCGACAGGACCTAGAGCCCCCAGGCTGCGGCGCTGCGCGCCCTCGTCATCGGGCCAGTTCGGCCCGCATCGCGTCGATCACGGCCTTGTAGCTGGGCTGACCGAAGACAGCGCTGCCGGCCACAAAGGTGTCGGCACCGGCATCAGCGACGCGGCGGATGTTGTCGACCTTGATGCCGCCGTCGACCTCGAGCCGCACGTCACGGCCGCTTTGCTCGATGAGCCGGCGCGCCTGCTCGCACTTGCGCAGCGTGTGGTCGATGAAGCTCTGGCCGCCGAAGCCGGGGTTCACGCTCATCAGCAGCACGACGTCGATCTTGTCGAGCGTCCACTCGAGCACGTCCAGCGGCGTGGCCGGGTTGAACACCAGGCCGCACTGCTTGCCCTCGGCCTTGATGAGCTGAAGCGTGCGGTCCACGTGCGCGGCGGCATCCGGGTGAAAGGTGACGATGTCGGCGCCGGCCTTGCAGAAGGCCTGCGCGAGCGCGTCCACCGGCTGCACCATCAGGTGCACGTCGATGGGCACCGTGGTGTGCTTGCGCAGCGCCTGGCAGACCATCGGCCCGAAGGTGAGGTTGGGCACGTAATGGTTGTCCATCACGTCGAAGTGGATCCAGTCGGCGCCGGCCTCGACCACGGCGCGCACCTCCTCGCCAAGGCAGGCGAAGTCGGCGCTGAGCAGGCTGGGGGCGATGCGGTAGGTGGTCATGCCCGGCATTTTAGGAGGGGGCTCCTAGAATGACTCGCATGAGCGAGCGAGCCGAATTCTCCTGCAGCGTGCGTGTGCAGTACCTCCCCGAGCAGTCGCAGGAGCCCGACGGCCCCTATGCCTTCGCCTACACCGTGACCATCCACAACACCGGCGGGGTGGCCGCACAGCTGGTGGCGCGCCGATGGCTCGTGACCAACGCCCACGGCCGCACCGAAGAAGTCCGCGGCCTCGCCGTCGTGGGCCACCAGCCCCTGCTCAAGCCGGGCGAGCAGTTCGAGTACACCAGCTGGACCCGCATCGACACGCCTCACGGCACCATGAGCGGCACCTTCTTCTGCATGAGCGAGCAGGCCCATGCCTTCGATGCAGCAGTGGCCGAGTTCGTACTCGTGCATCCCAATGCACTGCACTGACCTGCGGCACTGACGCGCAGCCTTCACGCGCCAAACCGATGCCCCGCCTCGATGTCCGGCTCCTGGGATCTCACCGCTCTCGTCAACGCCGCCGACCCCAAGGCCGGCCTCGCCGAACGCCACCTGTGGCTGGTGCGCCTGACCGAATGGCTGCGCCACGCACCCACGATCGCGCTTCTGCGCAGCGACGAAGCCACGCCGCTGCCCGCGCTGCGGCTGCGGCAGTTGCTGCGTCAACTCGCCCAGCACCCCGAGCCCGCGGCCCGGGTGCGCGGGCTCGCCGACGCCTTCTGGCGCGACATCGACACGCCCTCGCTGTTTGCCGACTTCGGGCTTGGCGCGCGTCTGTCCTTCGGCAGCGAACTGCTGGCACGTGTGCAGGCCCGGCTGCTGCCCGGCACGCCGGAAACGCGCGACCTGGGCACGCTGTTCAAGCTGCTGTTCGAGGGCGCTGACGCCGCCTGGATCGCCGCGCTCGACGACGACACCGTGCAGCGCGCGCTGCACTGGCTGGGCCCGGATGCAGGCCAGCTGCGCGCCGGCTTGCTCGATGCGCTGCAGATCCTCGCCAGCCAAGTGCAGGCCGCCGGCCACGCACCGGCACTGCGCCAGCGCATGGACCGCGCCCTGCTGGTCGATGAACCGTTCCGCCAGGTCGGCGCCACGGTGACGGCCCTGCGCCAGGCCGCCGCAGGCACCCCGGCCGACGACGAGCTGCTGCATCGCGAAGCCGGCTACCTGCGTGCGCTGCTCGACCACTGCCGCCGCGCCTCGGCCAGCGTGATGCCGCAGCTCGAGAGCCAGGGCGTCTCGGTGAACATCGTCTACGACCTGGACCAGCTCGACGCGCGCTGCCAGCGCATCGAGGCCTTGCTCGATGCGCTGCTGGCGCCCGAGCCGCGAGCCGAGGGCCGGCGCCTGCTGGGCGACCTGGTGAGCCAGCTGACGCCGCTGAAGAGCGTGCGCGCGCTGTTTGCCCGCCACTATTCGCTGCTGGCGCGGCAGGTGGCCGAGCGCAGCGCCGAGACCGGCGAGCACTACATCGCCCGCGATCGTGCCGAGTACCAGCAGATGCTTCAGAGGGCTTACGGCGGCGGCGCGCTGATCGCGGCGACCACCTTCGCCAAGTTCGCCATCGGCGCGCTCGGCCTGTCGGCCTTCTGGACCGGTTGGTGGAGCGGCGTCAACTACGCGCTGAGCTTCGTCATCGTGATGCTGCTGCACTGGACGGTGGCCACCAAGCAGCCCGCGATGACGGCACCGGCCCTGGCCGCCACGCTGCCGAACCAGCGCTCGGGCCGCGAGAGCACGGCCGAAGAGATCGAGGGCTTCGTCGACCGCGTGGCGCAGCTCATCCGCACGCAGGTGGCCGCGATCGTGGGCAACCTGGCCGCCTGCTTCCCGATCGTGCTGGCGGTGCAGCTGGCGGCGCTGGCGCTGTTCGGCGCCCCGCCCGTGAACGCCGACGAGGCGCGCTACGTGCTCGCCTCCCAAACGCTGCTCGGGCCGACGCTGCTGTTCGCTGCCTTCACCGGCGTGCTGCTGTTCGCCAGCTCGCTGATCGCCGGCTGGACGGAGAACTGGTTCGTCTACCACCGCCTCGACAGCGCGATCGCCTGGAACCCGCGCGTCGTGGCGCGGCTGGGCGCGGCACGCGCGCAGCGCTGGGCCTACTGGTGGCGCCGCAACATCTCGGGGCTGGCGGCCAACGTGTCGCTGGGCTTCATGCTGGGCCTGGTGCCGGCGGTGACGGGCTTCTTCGCGCTGCCGATGGAGGTGCGCCACGTCACGCTGTCGGCAGGCCAGCTGGCAGCGGCGCTGGGCGCCCTCGGCTGGGACGTGCTGCGCGAGCCGGCGTTCTGGTGGTGCGTGGCGGCGATCCCGCTCATCGGCGCGCTCAATGTCGGCGTCAGCTTTCTGCTCGCCTTCCGCGTGGCGCTGCGCTCGCGCGGCGTGCGCGTGGGCGACCGCTCGCGCATCTACGCCGCGATCCGGCTGCGCCTGCGCGAACGGCCGATGAGCTTTCTGCGGCCGCCGAAGTTTGGCTAGTGTGGTGCGCTCGGAGTCCTTGAATCCATAGGCGCTGGGCATCGTCGGCTTCAGCTAGGGCTGAGCTTGTCGAAGCCCTCCCCTCCGTTCGGGCTGAGCCTGTCGAAGCCTGGCGCCGTGCAAACACTCGCACTCGAAACATCGCGCCGGCAAAGGGCTGTGCGGGTGGGGGCTGCGGCGTGAGTTGAAGCGGCCGGCCCTGCGGGCCGGCTGCCCTGTGCTGCTCGCCTTGAGGGCGCACGGCAAAACTCGCTACGCGGGCTGCGCCCGCTGCGCTCGGACAGTTGCCGTGAGTCAGTCCACGAAGCGCGCTGCGCGCGCCGCCCTCAAGGCTGCGCTGCT
>JBIJAP010000033.1:0-14395 GCA_044345715.1 Rubrivivax sp. | reverse complement strand
ACGGTCACGTTGAGCTTCTCGATGCCGGTGACGGTGTTGATCTGCGCCATCTGGCTCGTGATCTGCGCGTTGTCCATCGGGTTCATCGGGTCCTGGTTCTGCAGCTGCGTCACCAGCAGCTTCAGGAACCGGTCGGCACCACCGGCCTCGTTGGCGGTGGGGGTGGCGGCCCCGCCGCCCGGCAGCGCGGCAAAGGGACTGGCGCCCGCGACGGCGGCATTGACCGCGCTCATCAGGATTGCCCCATCTGCAGTGTCTTCTGCAACAGGGTGCGCGCGGTGTTCATCACCTCCACGCTGTTTTGGTAGGAGCGCGAGGCGCTGATCATGTTGACCATCTCCTCGACCGGGTTGACGTTGCTGTAGGTCACGTAGCCCTCGGCGTCGGCGCTCGGGTGGCGCGGGTCGTGCACGCGGCGGCCAGGCACGTCGCTTTCGGTGATGGTGCTCACGCGCACGCCGGCGCTGGCGTCGCGGGTGGCACTGAAGGCGTCGCGTGGACCGGCCAGCGCCGTCTGGAACACCACCTGGCGAGCCTTGTAGGCCTGGCCGTCGGGGCCGGCCACAGTGTCGGCGTTGCTCAGGTTGGAAGCGACGACGTTCAGGCGCTGGCTCTGCGCGCTGATGGCGCTGGAGGCAACGTCGAAGATCCGGAACATGCTCATGGTTCAGCTCCCAGGGCCGGGGTGGCCTCGGTCAGGGTCAGGTGAGGGCGAGGTCAGGGCGAGGTCACGGAGAGTTAGCGCTCTTCATCGCGTCGAGCGTCGTGCGCACGTTGCCGTTGATGAAGCGAAGCGTGGCGTCGAACTTCAGCGCGTTGTCCATGAAGTTGGCGCGCTCGCGGTCCATGTCGACGGTGTTGCTGTCGAGGTTGGTCTGGGTCGGCTGCACGTACTGCAACCGTGGACTCGGGCGGCCGCCGGTCGTGAGGATGTCGCGGGCGATGCCCGCGCCCGGCGCCCCGCCGGCCACGTCGCCACGGGCGCTGCGCAAGGCCTGCGCGAAGTTGAAGTCGCGCGCCTGGTATCCGGGCGTGTCGGCGTTGGCGATGTTGCCGGCGATCACCTGCTGCCGCTGCGCACGCAGCGCCAGGGCCTGGCCGTGGAAGTCGAGCGCATCGGTGAGTCGGTTGATCATGGTGGGCACGGGGTGGGTCGTGTGCCGGCATTGTTGGAAGGGCCAGCCCGCGACTGAAGCCCGATAAGCGCAGGCATGTCCGCTCTTTTCCGGCCCGTAGGCGCCCGCCTCCGCCCTACAGTGCGGCGCCATGGCTCACCTTGCTCGCAGTCCCTTCGCCGCCCTGGCTGCCTTGTCCGCAGCCGCAACGGCGGGCACCACGGCAGCACCGGCCAACCCGGTGCCACCCGCCGCGCTGGCCCGGGCCGTGGCGCTGGCGGCCGAGCTGGCCCAGGCCCAGGCGCCGGCGAACGCCCGCATCGTGGCCCTGCCGGGCACGCCCGACCTGCGTCTGAAGCTGGCCCCCTGCCAAGACATCCAGGCTCAGCCATCGGCCGGCGCGCAAGCCTGGGGCCGCACCCGCGTGCTGCTGCGCTGTGCCGCCGGGCCAGTGGCCTGGCGCATCGCCCTGCCAATGACGGTGCAGGTCTGGGCGCCGGCATGGGTGGCCACGCGGGCGCTGCCATCGGGCACGGCCCTGGGCGACGATGCCCTCGCGCCGGGCGTCGTCGACTGGGCTGCCGCCGCTACACCGGCGCTGGCCCTCGGCTCCCAGTTCGCCGGGCGCACACTGGCCCGGCCCTTGGCGGCAGGCGAGCCACTGCGAGAGGCCGACCTGCGCGCGCGGCAGTGGTTCGTGGCCGGTGACACGGTGCAGGTCACGGCCCGGGGTTCAGGTTTTGACGTCAAGGCCGAAGCCCAGGCCTTGACGGCCGGTATCGAGGGCCGGCCGGTGCGCCTGAAGAGCAGCAGCGGCCGGGTCTTCATGGCCAAGCCCGTGGGCGAGCGACGTGCCGAGGTGGTGCTTTGAGCGTTCAAGTCTTCGCCACCCGCGCGCCTTACCCCCGCGAATCAGGTGGTTCGGCGAGAATCGGCGCGAAAGGCCTAAAGTCCGTTCGCGTCGAGTCCGATAAACCTTCCACGCCGCCGGGTTTGCCGTTCTGACAGGGTCCCGGCCAGGAGTCCACCATGAAGATCGGTCCTTTCGAAGCCAAGAACCTACCCGCCCCGGCTGCAGCCGAGCGCAAGGCCGCGGCCCAACCCGCCGCAGCCGAGCCCAGTGCGCAGGTGCAGTTGTCCAGCGCGGCGCAGGGCCTCAAGGCGGCCGAGGGCGATCCCGCCTTCGACGGCGCCAAGGTCGAGCGCATCGCGCAGGCCATCCGCGACGGCAAGTTCACGGTCAACCCCGAAGCCATTGCCGACAAACTGATCGTCAACGCCCAGGAACTGCTCGGCCGCAAGCCGAGCTGAGGCTGACCGTGAAGTACTCGCCGCAGGAACTCGATGCCGTGCAGGCCGCCGCGGCGCTGGAGCGGCCGCTCAGGGCCGTCGAAGAACAACTGGTGGCGCTGGGCACGGCCTTGCACCGTCAGGACGCCGCCGCGGTCGACGCCGCTGCGGAGCACCTGCACGTGGCGCTGGCCGCCGCGGTGGAGCACTTCACCCACGCGGCGCGCCATGGCGCCGTGCCGGCGCCGCTGCGCCACCGGCTGGCCCTGGCCGGCGGGCAGGTGGCGGCGCAGCGCGAGGCCCTGGCCCGTGCCACTGCCTCGCTCGACCGCGCCATCGACGTGCTGATCCCGCGCCACGCGCCCAAGTCCTTCTACTCGGCAGCGGGCGCCAGCGAACGCCACGGTGGCGGGGGCGCGCTTCTGGCCTGAACGCGGCACGACCTGCTGCCTGCCGAACCGGCCCATGCGGCCGGTTTTGCGTTTTCAGAACAGCGCCGTCACGCGCACCGTGCTGCCGTTGTGTTCGACGCTGACGCTGCCTTCGGCACCGTCAGCGCGCCCGGCGCCGGCGCGAGCGAGCCGGATCATCTTCTCGTTGTCGGCCAGGATCTCGGCCATGCGCTTCTTCAGCGCCGTGCCCAGGCCCGAACCCTGCCACTGCCGGGGGCACCATGAAGGCGGTCTCGGCCAGGTTGGTGCCGGGGTCGATGGAGTAGCAGGCCTGGGCCACGATCTGCGGGTTCTCGCGCTCGCCCGCGGCGGTGACGAACGCCACCTCGTTGTCGAAGTTCAGGTTGCACAGGCGCTGCACGTCACGGTCCGACAGGCCGCGCACCTTGCGGAAGAAGCGTCTGTAGCGATCGCGGTCGGTGAGCTGGTGGAACAGCGCGCGGATGCCGGCGCCGTCGCTGCTGGTGCTGGGCCGCACGAGCACGCGGCGCTGGCCCTTCAGCTCGACTTGCAGCTCGTCTTCCACCGCCTAGGCGTGCAAGGCAGTGCCGCACTCGGTGATGACGGATGGGCCGGGACACGAACAGCGAGTTGACCTCGGCCACCACCATGCGCGCCTTAGCCACGGCGGCCTGGATGTCGCGACCGACAAAGAAGCTGCGGCGGCCGTGGTGAGCTTGGCGCTGTAGCGCTCGGTCCTGGTTGGCCCGCCGGAGGCGGCCGATGCCGGAGGCGCGGTTTGCAGGCGCTCAGCTGGCGCAGGAGCAGCGGCCTCGTGCCGCCTGTCAGAACTTGAAGGCCAGGCGCAGGCCGCCCCAGTGGCGGCCGCCCACGACGATGGGGGCCGCAGCCTCTTTCATGACGATGAACTGGCCGCCGCCCATGTCGCGCCGGTAGGTCTGCAGCAGGAACGGCCGCTGGTTGCGCGCCGAGGCCAGGCCGGTGCGGTCGTTGAACACGCGGCGGTTGCGCGCGTTCGCGGTGTTCCAGGCCACGTCGCCCGCGCGCTGCGGGTGGTTGTACTTCTGGTTGTGGCAAGCGATATAGCCGTTGCGGTCGACGGCGATGCCGAACACCACCTTCTCCGACAGACCGAGCAGCTTCTCCTGCACCTGCGGGAACAGGCGCTCTGCAAGCGGCACGAAGCGCGTCATCACCTGCGCGGGGTTGGTGCCCTCGATGGGCTGGTAGCGCTCGTCGAACAACTCGTTCTGGGGCAGCGTGCCGGTGCGCAAGGCGTCTTCGAGCAGTTGCGAGATCTGCGCCGCCGCCTGTTGCGCGGCGCGGATGTAGGGCGTGTCCTCGGTCTCGACGCCGCTCTCGGCGACGATCTCCAGCAACTGCTCGGAGATGCCGAGGAAGGCCTCGGTGCGCTGCAGCGCGCTGTTCAGCACCTGCGTCGTGCGGCCCATCTCGGCTTCGATGCGCACCATCTGCGTCTGCAGGCCCGCGCAGACCTCGCGGCTGCTCGTGCTGGCGGACTCGATGCGCCGCACCCCGGCCTCCACCTGTTCGAGCGCGCGGTGCACGGCACCGGGCTCACTGCCGTCGCGACTGACTTCGCGCGCCAGCGTGCCGATGCGCGCATCGAGCTGCTGCACCGTGCCCATGATGGCCTTCGACGACGACTCGACCTTGGCCGCGAGATCCTTCACCGCATCGGCCACGACGCCGAAGCCGCGCCCGGCCTCGCCGGCGCGCTTGGCCTCGACGCTGGCGTTGAAGGCCACGAGGCGGGTCTGCAGGGCGATCTGCGTGATCTGATGTGCGGCGTCGCTCACCTGCTTGAGCGTCTGCACGACCGCACCGACCTCGCCGCCCACGCCGTGCACGGCATCACCAACGTGGCCGACGGCCTTCAGGCCGGCCTCGACCTCGGCCGCGATACCCTGCTGCGAACGCACCACCTCGTTGAGCTGGCGCACCAGATCCTGGGTGGCCGCAGCCTGTGCGATGGCGGTCTTCTGCGTGTCTTCGAGTGCACCGCGCACCTCGGCGGCTTCGCGGCCCAGCTTCGAAGCCTTGGGCGCAAGGGCATGCACCAGGCCCTTGTTGTCAGGCACGAGGTCCGCTGCAGCGACGCCGCCTGCGGCTGCGGGGTCGGGCAAGGCACGGCGAAAGAGAGCCAGCATGGGACGGGTCCGGATGAGTGGGAAAAGAGCAGGAACGACGATCGGGCAGCAAGCAGGCGCGAGCAGCCGCGCTGTCACCACTCGCGCAGCTTGGTGCGCAAGCGCGCGATGCTCTGGCTGTGCAGCTGGCAGACGCGGCTTTCGGTCACGCCCAAGACGACGGCGATTTCTTTCAGGTTCATGTCGTGCTCGTAGTACATGCTCATCACGTACTGCTCGCGCTCGGGCAGGTTCTTGATGGCATCGACGAGCGCCTGACGCATGCGCTGGTCCTGCAGCCGCGCCACGGGGTTGGCGTCGGCATCGATGACGTGACGGTCGAGGTAGTCGTCGTCGCCGTCGCCGCCGCTCATGTCCTCGAGGTAGATGAGCTGCGTGCCGCGCACCTTGCCCAGCAGCTCCTGGTATTCGGTGAGCGACAAGCCCATCTCGCGCGCGATCTCGCTCTCGCTCGGGGCGCGGCCGAAGCGCTGCTCGAGCTTGTGCACGGCGGCCTCGATGCTGCGCTGGTGGCGGCGATCGCCGCGGCTCATCCAGTCGTTGCCACGCAGCTCGTCGAGCATGGCGCCGCGGATGCGCTGGGTGGCGAAGGTCTCGAACTGCACGCCCTGGCTGGCGTCGAAGCGCGACAGCGCTTCATTCAAGCCGATCATGCCGACCTGGATGAGGTC
Source organism: Rubrivivax sp. (assembly GCA_044345715.1). Classification (GTDB taxonomy): domain Bacteria; phylum Pseudomonadota; class Gammaproteobacteria; order Burkholderiales; family Burkholderiaceae_C; genus Rubrivivax. The sequence goes on along the minus strand of JBIJAP010000033.1, from coordinate 8,735 downwards.
GTCGAGTTCCACGTTGGCCGGCAGCTTGGCGATCATCTGGTGCGCGAGGCGTCGCACGAGGGGGCTGTACTGCTTGAGCAGAGCGCCGGAGTCGAGTTGTCCCTTGGCGGTGTACATGGTCTTTTGGGCCTCTAGCGTTGGGCGACGGCGCGGCGCGGGCCGGCGGCAGGGGAAAAAGTCTTCGATGCGGCCTGCGCAGCCGCCGACGGCACCGCAGCTGCGGCCTCGAGCCCCAGCTGGGCGGCCAGCAGGCGCGCCAGGTCGGCGTCGACGGGCGCTTCGCTCGCCTGCGCCGGGTCGATGAGCGCGTGGTGCACGACCAGCGCGCCCAGGAAGCTCTCGGCGCAGCTCGCCAGGCTCTGCACGATGGCCGCAGCGCGAGGCGAACGGGCCGGCAGTGCCAGCAGCAGATCGAAGGTGAGCAGGTCGCAGCGCGTGACCAGCAGCTTGGCGCCGGCATAGGCATGCTTGATGCTCTCGGGATGGTCGGCGCCGAGCAGCATCGGCCGCGCGGCGCGAAACTTGAAGATGCGCGCCAGGTCCATGGCATCGGCATGCACCACCACGACGTCGGCCGCCGGGTGGGCGCGTTGCGCGGCGTCGATCAACCCCGAGGCGTCGCCGCGGGTGTCGACGTAGGCCGTGGCCAGGCCACCGGCGGCGAGGTAGGCCACCTGCGGCGCCAGCGTCTCGATGCACAAGGCCAGGTCCACCGCGGCCAGCTCGGCCGGCGGCGGGCTGCTGGTGGCGGCGTCGACCACCAGCACCTGGCGGCCCTGGGCGGCCAGTGCCGCGGCCACGCGATCCAGCACGATTCCGCCGAAGGCCACGTGCGGGTTGGCCACCAGCGGCAGCACCGCGCGGCGGCGGCCGGCGAACAGGCGGCGCAGGCCATCGGCCTGGTCTTGCGGCACGCGCCCGTCCGTCGGATCCAGTAGATCCAACGGCATCGGGCGCGACGAAGGGTAGAAGTCGGGCATGGTCGGCGTGGCGGAGTGCTTCACAAGCTCTCAGGCCCGCAGGCCGCTGGCCGCAGCGGCCGCCAACCCGGCGGCAGAGGCGTTGGCGGCCGGCAGGCCGGCAAACACCAGGTTCACTTCCTGGGCATCCAGGCGCCACGCCGGCGCGGCCACGGCCTTGAGCGCCCGCTGCACCAGGGCGTTGGCCGACAGGCGGTGCCAGTCCTCGGGCACGCGTTGGCCGTTGGCCACCGCCAGCACCTTCAGGCGATGGCGGATCAGCGCGTCCAGCGCCGGGCCCAGCTTGACGGCTTCGTCGATCTTCGACAGCACGACGCCGCGGCATTGCGTGCCCGGCTGCGTGGCGGCGTAGCCGGCGATCTGGTCTTCGATGGTCTCGCCCTGGGCCGAGGCGTTCAGCACCAGCAGCTTCTGGATCGAGCGGTGCGACACCATCTCCAGCAGCTCGCGGGTGCGGGCATCGCGCTGCGCCATGCCGGCGGTGTCGATGAGCACCATGCGCTTGGCGGCCAGCAGGTCCAGCAGGTCGTCGAGCGAGGCGCGGTCGTGCGCGGTGTGCACCGGCACGCCAAGGATGCGGCCGTAGGTGCGCAGCTGCTCTTGCGCGCCCACCCGGTAGGCGTCGAGCGTCACCAGGCCCAACTCGGCGGCGCCGTGGCGGGCCGCGAAGGCCGCTGCCAGCTTGGCGGTGGAGGTGGTCTTGCCGACGCCGGTGGCACCGATGAGGGCGAACACGCCGCCGGTGTCTTCGAGCGCCTGCTCGCGCTCGCCGCTGAGCAGGTTGCGCTCCAGCACGCCAGCGGCCCAGGTGGACTCGTCCATGTCGGTGGGCAGGTTGTGCACGAGCTGGCGGATGAGCGCCGGCGAGAAACCCGCGTCGAGTAGCCGCTGCGACAGCTGGGCCTGGCGCGGATGGCGCTGCAGCTTCTCCATGAACGCCAGCGCGCCGAAGCGCTGCTCGATCAGGCCGCGCATCGAGCGCAGCTCACCCATCATCTCCTGCTGCTCGACGCGGCTGGCCGCGGGCGCGGCGGGCACGGGAGCCATCACGGGAGCCATGCCCTTGGCAACGATGGGCGAGGCCGCCAATGGCGGCTGCACCGCCTGCGGCAGCTGCGTGTCCGCGTCAATCTCGCGCAGCACCTCGCGCAGCACCGGCACGTCGCGGCCTGCCAGCGGGTCGGCAGCGGCCGGGCCTTGGCCGTCTCGCGACTGGCGGGCCGCCGTCAGACGGCTGCGGGCGGCTGCAATCGGGCTCACGCCCGGAGCCCCCGGCACCGGCTCGGGCTCGGCCGGCGTGGCGCTGGCCTCGGCGGCCAGCTCGGCCTCGCGCCGCTTGAGCATGCGCTGGCGCACGTAGTCCTGGAAGCTGAGCGTGCTCATCTGGAGCTTCTCGACATCGCTCTCGACCTCGGCGCGGGTCAACTGCGGAGCCGGCGCGGCGGCAGCAAAGTCGAAGGCCGGTTCCTGGCGCTCGTAGCCGCGCGATCCGCCCGGGCTGGCGTGGTGATGGGGCTCGGCGCGCGCCGGCAGCCCACCGTTGCCGCGCAGCCGCGTCGACGGCGGCGCGGGCGTGGCTTGCGGCGGCTGCGCGGCAGCCGGCGCGGCGCGCACCGACTCCGCACTGGCGCGCACACGCTCCAGCTGCTGGATGCTCTCGGGCGCCATCGCCAGCACCTCCACGCCCTCGGCGCAGGGGCGGGTCGACATGACGACGGCGTCGTCGCCGAAGGCCTGGCGCACCAGGGCCAGGGCGTCGCGCGAGGTGCGGGCGGTGAAACGCTTGACGTTCATGACGCTGTTCCAAGTTGACCGACGCGGTGGCCGATGACCGAGCCGATGCGGATGGAGTGGGTTTCAGGGATCTCGCTGTGGCCCAGCACCTTCAGGCGCGGCGCGCTGCGCTTGAGCAGACGCGCCAGCGGCGCCCGAATGAGGTCCGGCACCAGCAGGCAGGCCGGCAGGCCCATGTCCTCCTGGCGCTTGCTGGTGTCGGTCGCGCTGCGCGTGAGCGTGTCGGCCACGCCAGGGTCGAGCGCCGCGCCGTGCGGGCTGGCCAGGGCCTGGGCCACCAGGCGCTCGAGCTCGGGGTCGAGCGCGATGACGTCGAGCTCCTTGGTCGAGCCGTAGATCTGCTGCACGATGGCCGGCGCAAGGTGCACGCGGATGCGGCGTGCCAGCTCGGTGGGGTCGGTGGCGGTGGCGGCGTGTTCGGCCAGGCACTCGACGATCGAGCGCATGTCGCGGATGTGCACCCCTTCCTCCAGCAGCAGCTGGAGCACTCGTTGCAGGGTGGCGATTCCGACCATCTTGGGCACGACGTCTTCGATGAGTTTGGGGGCGAGCTTGGTGACGTGTTCGACGAGGCTCTGGGTCTCGACGCGACCCAGCAGACGGGCCGCATTCACTTGCATCAAGTGTGAAAGGTGGGTCGCCACGACGGTGGCGCAATCAACGACCGTAAATCCGGCCATTTGGGCCGCTTCCTTGTGGCGCTCCTCGATCCACACCGCGGGCAGGCCGAAGGCCGGGTCGACGGTGCGCTGCCCGGGCAGTTGCTGGGTGGCACCACCGGGGTTGATGGCCAGCCACTGGCCCGGGAAGGCCTCGCCCTCGCCCACCACGGCGCCGCGCAGCATCACGCGGTACATGCTGGGCTTGAGCTCGACCAGGTTGTCGCGGATGTGCACCGGCGGCGGCAGGAAGCCCACGTCCTGGGCAAATTTCTTGCGTACGCCCTTGATGCGCGCCAGCAGGTCGCCGTTGCGCACCTTGTCGACCAGCGCGATCAACCGGTAGCCCACCTCCAGGCCGAGTGTGTCCACCGGGGTGAGGTCGTCCCAGGTCGCCTCGGTGGAGGCGGGCTGCACGTCGGTGCCGCTGGCCTGCGCGGGCGCCTCGGCGGCCTTCTTGCGCGCGCGCGACAGCTGCCAGGCCAGCAAGCCCAGCCCGCCGGCCACGAGCAGGAACACCAGGTGCGGCATGCCCGGCACCAGGCCGAGCATGCCGATGATGCCGGCGGCCACCCCCAGGGCCTGCGGCGAGTCGAACACCTGGCTGCGGATCTGCGTGCCGACGTCGGCTTCATTGCCCACGCGCGACACCACCATGGCGCTGGCCACGCTGATGAGCAGCGCCGGAATCTGCGCCACCAGCGCGTCGCCCACGGCCAGCGTCACGTAGCTCTGCGCGGCCTCGCCGGCGCTCATGCTGTGGCTGATCATGCCGATGGCGAAGCCGCCCACGATGGTGATGAACAGGATCAGCAGGCCGGCCATGGCGTCGCCGCGCACGTACTTGCTGGCGCCGTCCATGCTGCCGAAGAAGTCAGCCTCTTCCGCCACTTCGAGGCGGCGCTGGCGCGCCATCTTCTCGTCGATCAGGCCGGCGTTCAGGTCGGCGTCGATGGCCATCTGCTTGCCGGGCATGGCGTCGAGTGCGAAGCGCGCGCCGACCTCGGCGATGCGCTCGGCGCCCTTGGTGACGACGACGAAGTTGATCGTCACCAGGATCGCGAACACGATCAGGCCGACGGCGAAGTTGCCGCCGATGATGAAGTGGCCGAAGGCCTCGATCACCTGCCCTGCCGCGCCGGGGCCGGTGTGGCCTTCCATCAGCACCAGGCGCGTGGAGGCCACGTTCAGGCTCAGGCGCAGCAGCGTGGCCAGCATCAGCACGTTGGGCAGCGCGCTGAAGTCCAGCGGCTTCACCATGCGCGCCGAGACCATGATGATCACCAGCGCCAGCGCGATGTTGAAGGTGAACAGCAAGTCGAGCAGGAAGCCCGGCAGCGGCAGCACCATCATCGCCAGCATCATGATGATGAAGACCGGCAGCACCATCTGCTTGACGGCATTGGCGCGCGCGCCGCCGAACCAGGTGTTCAGTTGTTGGGCCAGGCCGTTCACAGCGGCGGCTCCTCAGTGCGGCGGCCGGATGCGGCAGCCGGGGGGTTGTTGAGCGGGTCCAGGTCGTCCGGCACCTCGGGCACTGGCGCCGGCGGCGTGCTGGCATGCAGGGCCATGGCGTCGCGCACCTGGTAGACCCAGGCCAGCACCTGCGCCACGGCCGTGAACAGGCGTGCTGGCACCTCGTGGTCGAGCTCGCAATGCGTGTACAGCGCCCGCGCCAGTGGCGGGGCCTGCAGCACCGGCACCTGGTGCTCTCGCGCCAGGTCGCGGATCTTGAAGGCGATCAGGTCGGCGCCCTTGGCCACCACGCGCGGCGCGGCCATCGTGGCCTCGTCGTACTTGAGTGCCACCGCGAAGTGGGTCGGGTTCATGACCACGAGGTCGGCCTGCGGCACCGCGGCGAGCATGCGGCGGTTGGCCATCTCGCGCATCTTCAGCTTCAGCTTGGCCTTGACTTCGGCGTTGCCCTCGACCTCCTTGTTCATCTCCTCGACGCTCATGCGCAAGCGGCGCATCAGCAGCTGGCGCTGCAGCGGCACGTCGATGAGCGCGAACAGCGCCAGCACCACCAGCACCAGCAGCAAGCCGCCCGTCACCAGGCGGCCGCTTTCGGCCAGTGCGGCCGGCAGCGGCAGCGCCAGCAACGCGGCGTGCTCCATCCAGTGCTGCCCCAGGTACACCGCGCCGACCACGCCCAACACCACCGCCAGCAGGCAGGCCTTCAGCGTGGTGGCCAGTTGCTGCAGCGAGAACAGGCGCCCGAAGCCGGTGAGCGGGTTGAACTTGTCGAAGCTGGGCTCGAGCGCCTTCATCGAGAAGTTCCACCCGCCCGCCAGCAGGCCGGAGGCCAGGGCGGCAATGACGACGATTCCAAACACCGGCACCAGCAGCCACATCATCTGGGTGCCTTGCTCTACCAGGTGCTCGACCATCGCGCCCGGCGTGGCCAGCCGGGTGGCGTCGAAGCGCAGGCCGGAGGCGAACAGCCGGCCGCAGGCGTCGACCAGCGTGCCGCTCGTCAGGGCCAGCAGCGCGATGCCCAGGCCAAGGGCGCCGAGGTGACCGAGGTCGCGCGAGCGCGCCACCTGGCCTTCACGGCGCGCCTTGTCGATCTTGCGCTGTGTGGCAGGTAGGTTGCGGTCTTGTGACTGGTCTTCGGCCATGGAAAAAGGCTCCAGTCCTCAGGGGACAGGAGCCTTCTCATGGTGCCGCCGGGCTGCTGCAGCTTGAGCCGGATAAGCGGTGGTTCGGGGGCGCTTATGGCGCCGCCGGGCAAGCGCGTGCCGCTCAGAAACCGAGGCTGGCGAGCAGGTCGTCGACCTCGCCCTGGTTGCTGACCACGTCAGCGCGGCCCTCCGGGTTGACCACCGGGCCGTTGAGCACATTAGGATCGACCTTCTCGCGCTGGTCGGGCGGCACCACCTGCACCAGCAGCTTGACGAGGCTGTCCTCGAGGTCGTTCGCCAGCGCCACCACCTTGGCCACGACCTGGCCGGTGAGGTCGTGGAAGTCCTGCGCCATCATGATGTCGGTGAGGTGGCCGTCGATGGCCGCCGTGCGCGACTCGACGTCGTGCACGAAGTTCATCACCTGCCCGCTGGCGACGGCCTTGACCGGATCGGCGACGATGGCGCGGGCCATCTCGCGCGTGGCCTCGCTGATGGAGGCATGCTCGAGCTTGGCTTGGTCGACCGAGTTCAGCACTTTTTCGGCGGCGGCGGCTGTCTTGGTGGCGATGTAGCTCAGACGGCTGCGCGCGTCGGGCAGGCCGTCCGTCGCCACCTGAAGCTTGGGCATCACGCCCAATTGCGACATCGTGTCGTGCAAGAGGCGCGTGATGCTGCCCAGCTGCTGAAAGACCTCGGGCGATACGGCCAGTGTCTCGGCGGGCCTGAGTTGTTCTGCGGTGTCCATCTTCATGGGGTGGTTCTCCGTGGGGCTGCGGCGGGCGCGGTCAGGCAGGCGTGGCCAGTTTCTGGAGGATCTTCTGCAGCTTCTCCTCCAAGGTGGCCTTGGTGAAGGGCTTGACGATGTAGCCGGCGGCGCCACTTTGCGCCGCCATCACGATGTCTTCCTTGCGGGCCTCGGCCGTCACCATCAGTACCGGGATGTGGCGCAGCGATTCGTCGGCCTTCACGGCCTTGAGCAGCTCGAAGCCGTTCATGTTGGGCATGTTGATGTCCGACACAACGAAGTCGAACTTGCCGTTCTTCAGCATGTTCAGCGCCACGGCGCCGTCTTCGGCCTCGTCGGCGTTGTTGCAGCCCATCTCCTTCAACAGTCCCCGGACGATGCGACGCATCGTGGAGAAGTCGTCGACGATGAGGAACTTCAGGTCGGTGGTGTTCATGGGCAAGGCCTTGGCCAGGAGAGGTGGACGGAAGGGTCTTGGGGGCTTATCGGGCGCTGCCGTCCGGACTTGAGCCGGCAGCGGCAGGTGCAGCGGCTGCAGGCCCGGATAACGGCATCTGCGAGCCGCGAAACACCCGTTCCTCGGCCTCGCGCGTCATCACGACAATGCTGATGCGGCGGTTGGCAGGGGCGAGCGGGTCGCGGCGGTCGAAAGGGAGGCTTGCGGCCAGGCCCTGCACACGCAGTACCTGGTCCTCGGGCAGGCCGCCGGCCAGCAGTTCGCGCCGCGAGGCGTTGGCACGGTCGGCGCTGAGCTCCCAGTTGCTGTAGGTCTGGTCGCCGGCGGCGAAGGGCTGCGCATCGGTGTGGCCCTCGAGCGTGAGCCGGTTGGGCACGGTGGCCAGGATGCCGCCCACGGCCTGCAGCAACCGCCGCATGTAGGGCTGCACGCCGGCGCTGCCGCTGGCGAACATCGGCCGGCCGTCTTCGTCAAGGATCTGGATGCGCAGGCCGTCGGCCGTCATCTCCATGCGGATCTGCGCCGCCAGGGCCTTGAACTCGGGGTTGGCGGCCAGCGCCTCCTCGACCTTCTTCTGGAGGTTCTCCAGGCGCGCCACCTCGGCGCGGATCTGCTCGGCCTTGAGCTGGTGAAGGGCCATGGATTCGCGCTGCGCGTCCACGTCGCCCCGCTTGACCTGACCCGTGGAACGCGTGAGATCCTGGCCGCCGCCCTTGATGACGTGGGCGGCATCGCCGGCGCCGGAGCCGCTGGCCATCAGCGCCAGCTTCAGCGGGCTGGCGAAGTAGTCGGCGATGCCCTTCTTGTCGCCTTCGGTGGTGCTGCCCAGCAGCCACATCAGCAGGAAGAAGGCCATCATGGCCGTCACGAAGTCGGCATAGGCGATCTTCCACGCGCCACCATGGGCGGCATGGCCGCCCTTCTTGACGCGCTTGATGATGATCAGCTGCAGCTTCTTCGCATCACCGGCCATCATGTGCCCCCAGGCTGCGGTCGCGGCTGCGCCGCCGTCCTCGCCACCCCCCGAGGGGGCTCATGCAGCGGCCCGGCGAAGCCGGTTCCGCGCATGTCCTCGGCCACGAGCGGCGGGGTCACTTCTTGCCTTTCACGTGGCTCTCGAGCTCCAGGAAGGTGGGCCGGGCGGTGCTCAGCAGCACCTTGCGGCCGAATTCAATCGCCACCTGCGGGGCGTAGCCCTGCATGCTGGCCAGCAGCGTGGTCTTGATGCACTGCAGCTCCTTGCCGCTTTCCTCGACCTTCTGTTCCAGCAGGCCGGCCAGGGGCTCGGCAAAGGCATAGGCCAGCAAGATGCCGAGGAAGGTGCCGACGAGGGCCGAGCCGATCATCGCGCCGAGCACGGCCGGCGGCTGGCCCACCGAGCCCATGGTCTTGATCACGCCCAGCACCGCGGCCACGATGCCGAAGGCCGGCAGGCCGCCGGCCACACGCTGGATGGCCGCCACTGGCGCGTGC
>JBIJAP010000369.1:0-3890 GCA_044345715.1 Rubrivivax sp. | reverse complement strand
ACTCGTCGCAGATGAACACCGAGGGCCCCGCGATGAGTTTCTTCACCTCGTGCTGGCTCTTGCCGCAGAAGCTGCAGTAGAGAACCTTCTCGCCGGTAGAGCCCTTTTTGTCGGCCATGGCTGCGGATGCGGGGAAAGAAATCAGAAGATGACCGGTCCATCATAGACCAAGGCGCCAGGGGGCTAAGGCCATGAAAAGAGCCCCGTTCAGGGGCTCTGGTCGGCTGCCGGGGCTGCCCGGCGTCAGGTCGGCGTCGGCCGGCCTCAGGCGCGCTTTTCGAGCACCTGGTCGATGAGGCCGTAGTCCAGCGCCTCGGCCGGGTTCATCCAACGGTCGCGCTCCATGTCGGCGGCGATGCGCTCGATGGGCTGGCCGGTGCGGTCAGCGTAGATGCGGTTGAGCTGCTCACGCGTCTTGATGATCTCGCGCGCCGCGATCTCGATGTCGGTGGCCTGGCCCTGCGCGCCGCCCGAGGGCTGGTGGATCATCACGCGGCTGTTGGGCAGCGCAAAACGCTTGCCCTTGGCGCCGGCCATCAGCAGGAAGCTGCCCATGCTGGCGGCCATGCCCATGCACAACGTCGACACATCGGGCTTGATGAACTGCATGGTGTCGAAGATCGACAGCCCCGCGCTCACGCTGCCACCGGGCGAGTTGATGTAGAGAAAGATGTCCTTGTCGGGGTTCTCGCTCTCCAGGAACAGCATCTGCGCCACCACCAGGTTGGCGGTGCCGTCGTTCACCGGCCCAACCAGGAAGATGATGCGCTCGCGCAGCAGGCGGCTGTAGATGTCGTAGGCGCGCTCGCCGCGCCCCGACTGCTCGATGACGATGGGCACCATGCCCAGCGCGGTGGTTTCCTGCATGCTCATGGCGTTCTCCGTGCGACCGGTCAGGCCGCGCTCATCAGATCGTCAAACGGTAGCAGCTTGTCGACGACCTTGGCCTTTGCCAGCACGAACTCGGCGACGTTGTTCTCGATCACCACCGCTTCGACCTCGGCCATGCGCTGGCGGTCGCCCAGGTACCAGCGCATCACCTCGGTCGGCTTCTCGTAGCTCTGGCTCAGCTCTTCGATGTGCTTCTGCAGCTGCTCGGGCTTGGCCTGCAGGTTGTTCGTGCGCACCAGTTCGGCCACCACCAGACCCAGGCGCACGCGGCGCTCGGCCTGTTCCTTGAAGTTCTCGGGCGGGATCGGCACCTTGTCGGCGTCCTTGAAGCCGCGCTCCTTGAGGTTGGCGCGCATCTGCTCGACCAGGCGGTCGCTCTCGGCGGCCACCAGTGCGTTGGGCACATCGAGGGTGGCGGTCTTGGACAGCACATCCATCACGGCTGCCTTGTTGCGGGCCTGGACGCGGAACTTCACCTCGCGGTCGAGGTTCTTCTTCACGTCGGCGCGCAGGGCCTCGACGGTGCCTTCCTTGATGCCCAGCGCCTTGGCGAAGGCGTCGTCGACGTCCGGCAGGTGCGCGGCCTCGATCTTCTTGACGGTGACGAGGAAGTCGGCTTCCTTGCCGGCGACCTCAGCACCCTGGTAGTCGGCTGGGAACTGCAGCGGGAAGGTCTTGCTCTCGCCGGCCTTCATGCCGCGCACGGCCTCGTCGAACTGCGCCAGCATCTGGCCGTCGCCGACGATGAACTGGAAGTCGGCCGCCTGGCCGCCGGCGAAGGGCTCGCCGTCGATCTTGCCTTCGAAGTCGATGGTCACGCGGTCGCCTTCGGCGACGCCTTCGACCGCCGGGCGCTGGCCGAAGGTGCGGCGCTGCTTGCGCAGGATCTCGACCGTGCGGTCGATGGCCGCTTCGGTGACTTCGGTGCCGATGCGCTCGACCTCGGCAGCGGCCAGGTCACCGATGGCGACTTCGGGGTACACCTCGAACGTGGCGTCGAAGGCCAGCGAGCCCTCCGGGGCCTGCTCGTTCTGCGTGATGCGCGGCGCGCCGGCCACGCGCAGCTTGGCCTCAGAAGCGGCTTCGTTGAACGCCTGGCCGACCTTGTCGTTGACGACCTCGTACTGCACGCTGTAGCCGTAGCGCTGGGCGACCACGCTCATCGGCACCTTGCCAGGGCGGAAGCCATCGGCCTTGACGGTGCGCGCCAGGCGCTTCAGGCGGCTCTCGACCTCGCCGTTGATGGTGGAGGAGGGCAGCGTCAGCGTGATGCGACGCTCGAGCTTCTCTAGGGTTTCGATGTGCACGGCCATGGCGGGTCTCGAAGAGGCGTGAAGAGGATCGGGGGGCGTGGTGCGCGGGGTCGGACTCGAACCGACACGCCCGTGAAGGCGTCAGGACCTAAACCTGGTGCGTCTACCAATTTCGCCACCCGCGCAGGTGTCCGCCTGGGACGGGGAACCCCCGTCGACAGGCGAAGCCCTCAAGTTTAGCCCGGCTGGGCCGCCGGCTCGCGCTTGATGCGGAACCATGCCGCGTACATGGCCGGCAGCGCCAGCAGCGTGAGCGCCGTCGCCACCACCAGCCCGCCCATGATGGCCACCGCCATCGGGCCCCAGAACACGCTGCGCGACAGCGGGATCATCGCCAGCACCGCCGCCGCCGCCGTCAGCACGATGGGCCGGAAGCGGCGCACCGAGGCCTCGACCACCGCCGTCCAGGCCGCCACGCCAGCGCGGCGGTCCTGCTCGATCTGGTCGATCAGGATCACCGAGTTGCGCATGATCATGCCCATCAGCGCGATCACGCCCAGCAGCGCGACGAAACCGAAGGGCCGGTTCAGCAGCAACAGCGCGGCGGCTACGCCGGCGATGCCCATTGGGCCGGTCAGGAACACCAGCAGCGAACGACTGAAGCTCTGCAGCTGCAGCATAAGCAGCGTGAAGATCAGGAACAGCATGATCGGCAGGCCGGCCGCGATGGAGCCCTGGCCCTTGCTGCTTTCTTCCACCGCACCGGCAATCTGGATCGAGTAGCCCGGCGGCATCTCGGCGGCCAGCTTTTGCAGCGCAGGCCAGACCTCGAAGGTGACGGTCGGCCCCTGCACGCCCTCGACGACATCGCCCTGCACCGTGACGGCGTAGTTGCGCCCTTCGCGCCACAGCACGCCCGGTTCCCAGGCGAAGCTCACCTTGGCCACCTGCGTGAGCGGCACGCTGCGGCCACTGGCGGTGGGCAGGTAGGCATTGCCAAGGTCGGTGATGGCGCGGCGCTCCTCGATGGGCTGGCGCAACACGATGTCGATCAGGCGGTCGCCCTCGCGGTACTGGCCGATCGTGGTGCCCGACAGGATGGTGCGCGAGGCCTGCGCGATGACCTGGCTCGTCACACCCAGGGCGCGCGCCTTGTCCTGGTCGACCTCCAGCCGCAGCACCTTGATCTGCTCGTTCCAGTTGTCGTTGACGCCGCGCATACGCGGGTTCTGGCGCAGGATCTCCTTGGCCCGGTCGGCCCAGGCCCGCACCTGTGCCGCGTCGGCGCCGATGACGCGGAACTGCACCGGATACGGCACAGGCGGCCCGTTGGGCAGCAGCTTGACACGGCCGCGCACCTCGGGGAACTCGGTGGCCAGCAGTGCGGGCAGCCGCTTTCGCAGCTCTTCTCGTTCGGCCAGGCCCTTGGGCAGCACGATGGACTGGCTGACGTTGGCCTGCGGGAACACCTGGTCCAGCGGCAGATAGAAGCGCGGCACGCCCGAGCCGACCCAGGTGGTGACGCTGTCGACACCCGCTTCCTTGATCATGCGCGCCTCGAAGCGGCGGGCGATCTCGTCGCTTTGCTGGATGGTGCTGCCCTCGGGCAGCCACAGGTCCACCAGCAGCTCGGGGCGGCTGCTGTCGGGGAAGAACTGCTGCTGCACCTTGCCCATGCCGACGATGCCGAGCGCGAAGGTGCCCACCGTCAGGCCGATGGTGATCCAGCGGTGCTGCACGCACCAG
>JBIJAP010000368.1:0-3897 GCA_044345715.1 Rubrivivax sp. | reverse complement strand
CATGTTCAGGTTGTGGTTGCTGCCGAAGGTGTGGCTCCAGGGCAGCCAGTCCAGCAGCACCGGCTTCTCGCTCATCAGGAAGGGCAGCGTCTGCAGCAGCATCTGCTGGTTGGCGCACAGCATGCGGTGCGTGTTGATCACGACCTTGGGCGTGCCGGTGGAGCCGCTGGTGAGCAGGTACTTGGCGTGGGTGTCGGGCGTGATGCGCGCAAAGGCATCGGCCACGGCCGGCGTTTCGACGGCGGCCAGCAGTTGGCTGAAGGGCAGCGTGCCGGGCAGGGTGTCGGCACCCTCCGACAGCACCTTGGGCACCGCTGGCCCGGCCTGCAGCAGCGCCTGGCCGTAGACCATGGCGTCGCTGGCGTACACCAGCGCGGGCTGCAGTGCGTCGAAGATGGCCTGCAGGCGCGAGAAGTCGGAGCCGGCCAGCCGGCTGTAGCCGCTGGACACCGTGCACGAGGTGCGGCCGACGTGCAGTGCCGCGAGCATGAGCACGGCGTGGTCGAGCGAGTTGTCCGACAGCACCACCACGGGGCCGGTGCCGAGCTTCAGGTCGAGCAGGGCCTGGCCCACGGCGCCGACGCGGCGGCGCAGTTCGCGCCAGGACAGCGTGTGCCAGCCGCCGGCGCCGTCGGGCTCGGCCATTGCGGGCGCCTCGGGCGTGGCGGCCGACCACTCCTCGAGCCATTCGCCCACGCAGCGCGCGTACGGCGCCAGCGCGTCGGGGTGGCGCAGCAGGAAGGCCCCGCCGCCGAGATCGACCCGCTCCGTGCGGCGCGGCGCGAGCAGCTGGGGGTCGGAAAAGAAGTCGGTGGGCATGCGGTCTCCGGCGTCATGCGCAGTCCATACAGAGGTGTATGGTTTGCGGGCTGAATCGTAGGTGCTGCCCAGTTCACCGGCATTGGGGAACCCCCGCATGGTTGGCCATACAGTGGTGTACGGCTTGCCGGCGGCGATGGCATCATGGCGCCATGCCGACCGCCCCCGTCCGCCCGCTGCCCGCCGCGCGCCCGGCGCGGCCCCGAAAGGCGGCTGCCCCGCGCGCCGCCAAGGCCGTGCTCACGCCCGACGACTGGGTGCGCGCGGCCACGCAGGTGCTGGTGGACCACGGCATCGACCATGTGCGCGTCGATGTGCTGGCCGGCGAGCTGAACGTCACGCGCGGCAGCTTCTACTGGCACTTCCGCGACCGCGAAGACCTGCTGCGCCGCGTGCTGCAGGCCTGGCGCGAGGTGAGCACCGTGCAGCTGACGCAGCGGCTGGAGGTGGCGCGAAGCGACCCGCGCGAGCTGCTGGCCGACGTCATCACGCTGCCCTTCCGGGGCCGCGCGGCGGTGCGGGCGGCGCGCATCGAGCTCGCCATCCGCGCCTGGGCGCGGCGCGACCCGATGGCGCAGCAGGCGCTCGACGAGGCTGACTCCTCGCGCATCGGCTACCACGAGGCGCTGTTCCGCGCCCTGGGCTTTGCGCCCGACGAGGCGGCCCACCGCGCCTTCCTGCTGTACGGCTACGAGGTGGCTGAGTCACTGATGCCGCGCCAGGGCAGTGCCGCTGCGCGCGACGCGCGCCGCCGCAGCGTGCTGCAACTGGTGCAGCAGCCGCTCGGCCCGCCGGGCCGCTGAACGGCCTCGTCCGGCGCGCGGGCGGCAACACTCGACGCGCGATGTCCGACCACTCCCGTCCTGCCGCCCCCGACGACGAGCCCAGAGGCGAAGACCTCGGCAGGGCGCCGGCCCTATGCGCCCGCCGACGGCCGCTCAGCCACCCAGGTGGCGGTACACCGTGCTGCGCGAGATGCCGAGCTCCCGGGCGGTGCGGCTGACGCTGCGTCCGCAGCGCTCCCAGGTCTGGCGCACCAGCGTGTCGCCTTGGCGCCGCAGTGCCGAGCCCGCCGCCGCTGCCGCGGTGGTGGCCAGCGGGGCGGTGGCGGGCAGGGCCGGGGCGATGTCGCTGGCGCCGAGCTCGATGTCGCCTTCGGCGCCGTCAAGCGAACGCTGCAGCCGCGCGCGCACCAGCACCGACCGCAGCTCGCGGAAGTTGCCGGGCCAGTGGTGGCGGCGCAGCAGGGCCAGCGCGGCCGCGTCGAGCCGCGCCGTGGCGTCGACTTCGCGCAGCAGCGCGCGCGCCGCGTCGTCGAAGTCGCTGCGCGCGCGCAGCGGTGGCAGCTCGATGCGCACGGTGTGCAGCCGGTACAGCAGGTCGGCGCGGAAGCGGCCGGCGTGCACGGCCTCGTCGAGATCGCGGTGGGTGGCAGCCAGCACCTGCACATCGAGGCGGCGCCCCTGCAGCGCTCCCACTGGCCGCGCGACGCCGTCGTCCAGAAAGCGCAGCAGCGTGGCCTGCAAGGCCAGCGGCAGCTCGGCGATCTCGTCGAGCAGCAGCGTGCCGCCGTCGGCCCGCGCCAGCAGGCCGGGGCTGCCGCCGGGCCGCGCACCCGTGAAGGCGCCGGCCGCGTGGCCGAAGAGCTCGGCCTCGAACAACTCGGCCGGCATGCCGCCGCAATTGACGGCCACGAACTCGCCGCGGCGCGCGCTGCAGCGGTGGGCGTGGCGCGCCAGCATTTCCTTGCCGGTGCCGGTTTCGCCCTGCAGCAGCAGCGGCACGTGCAGAGCCACGGCGCGCTCGGCCAGGCGGCAGGCGGCGGCCACGGCGGCATCACTTGCAACGAAACCCGGCGCTGTGCCCGCTGTGCCTGCCGTGCCCGCTGCAACGCCCGCGGCCCGCACCACCGGCACGCGCCGTGTCGGCGCGGGCGACAGCCGCCGCGTCACCAGCAGGCTGCCGAGCCCGTCGTGCAGGCGCGTCTCGTCGTCGCGGTGCAAGCGGCCGAGCAGGCGCTCGAAGGGCTCGCCGAAGAGGGCGTCGAAGTCGCGGCCGGGCGCCGGCTGCAGCCCGGCCAGCAGCTCGCGCGCGGTGGCGTTGCAGGCGGTGAGGCGGCCCTCGTCGTCGAAGGCCAGCAAGCCAGCGCTAAGCGTGCCCAGGAACTCGGCACGCGGATGCACGGCCAGCAGCAGCTGGCCGCGCGACTCGTGCGCGAGCAGGCGGTTCTCGATCTGCTTGGCGGCCATCTGCACCAGCGCCTGGGTGTGGCGGTGGCGGGACAGCACGTAGGAGCTGGCGTCGAGCACGCCCACGAGCTGGCCACGCGCGTTGCGCACCGGCGCGGCGGTGCATGACACCTCGCCCAGCGACAGGAACCAGTGCTCGCGGCCCGTCACGGCCACGGCCTGCCCGGCCGCCAGCGCGGTGCCCAGGCCGTTGGTGCCGGCCACCGACTCGTGCCAGTGGCTGCCGGCCAGGATGCCGGCGTCGTTGCCGCTGCTGACGAAGCGGCTGTCGGCCTGCAGGTCGAGGATCACGCCATCGGCGTCGGCAAAGGCCAGCAGGTGATTGCTGCCGGCGATCTGCCGCGACAGTGTCTCGAGCTCGGCCTGCGCCAGCCCGAGCACCGTGCGCGCGGTGTCGCGGCGCCGCGCCAGTTCGGCCGCTTCGACCACCGGCACGCGCATCGGCGCACCGGCGTCCAGGCCGTGTTCCAGGCAGCGTGCCCAGCTGTCCAGCACCAGGGTCGACGGCGTGCCTTCGAGCGGCAAGGTGGCACTGCGATGGCTGAGCGCATGGGCGCGCGCCATCGCGCGCTGGGCGTCTGAATGATTCACGGCATCGGTCTCCAGTGGTCACCGCGGTCGTTGCCGGGTGCTCGTGTCGGTCGCCAGGCTGGGAGCGCCGGCTGCATCGTTGTCGGACGGTGACGCGGGACGCTGTCGCGATTCGAGACACCCCGCGCGACACCCCGAACCCGCCACCCCACGATGACACGCCACGAAAGGCCGGCTCGCGATTGGGGTGTTCACGGATTGGAACAACGATTGCAAGAGCGGGCCTGGACGGCGGCAC
>JBIJAP010000366.1:0-3902 GCA_044345715.1 Rubrivivax sp. | reverse complement strand
GGGCGCCTGATCGTGAGCTCGGTGCCACTGGACCGCACCGCCGCCGGCGGCCGCCGCACCGAGGTGACGACGCGCTTCACCGCCATCGACCCGTTGGCGCCCGACGCCCCCGGCGGCCGCCGCGTGCTGGCCGAGCTGCCGGGCCCGGGCTGGTTCAGCCTGGTTGTCGCACCCGACGAGCGCCAGGCCGTGATCACGCGCTACATCGCGGCCACGCAGTCCGAGACCTGGCTGATCGATCTGCCGGCGGCCGGGCAAGCGACCGACGGCAAACCGGCCGAGCGCCGCCGCCTGCTGCCCGCGCCCGGTGAGACGCTGCGCGCGGCGCACTTCGCCAGCGGCTGGTCGGCCGACGCCAAGCAGCTGCTCCTGGTGAGCGACCGCGCCAGCGAGTTCCGCGAAATGATGCGCCTGGACATCGCCACCGGCGCGCTGACGCGGCTGACGGGCCACATCCCCTGGGACGTGTCGCGCGGCGACGGCGACCCGGCGCTGCCGCTGCTGGCGGCCTCGATCAACGTCGATGGCCGCGACGAGCTGCGCTTCTTCGACCGCGCCACCGGCGCCGAGCGCCGCGTGCCGGCCGTGCCGCCAGGCAGCGTGGGCGAGCTGCGCTTCCACCGCAAGACCGGCGAACTCGCCGTGGTGACCGACAGCCCGCAGGGCCCGTCGCAGATCCACGTGCTCGACCCCGCCAGCGGCCGCATCGAGGCCTGGACGAAACCGCTCACGCCGCCGAGGCTGGACCTGAGCCAGGTGCCCGACCAGCAGGTGGTGCGCTGGAAGAGCTTCGACGGCCGCACCATCAGCGGCGTGCTCAGCCTGCCGCCGGCGCGCTTTGCCGGCAAGCGGCCGGTGCTGATGCTGATGCACGGCGGCCCCGAGGCGCAGAGCAAGGTCGGCTGGAACGGCCGCCTGAACCACTTGCTGCTCGAGCGCGGCGTGGCCATCTTCGAGCCCAACGTGCGCGGCTCCAGTGGCTACGGCAAGACCTTCCTCGACCTCGACAACGGCCGCCTGCGCGAAGACAGCGTGCGCGACATGGCCGCGGCCATCGACTGGACGGCCACACACCCGCGGCTGGACGGAGCCAAGGTCATCGTGGCCGGTGGCAGCTACGGCGGCTACATGGCGCTGGCCGCGGCCACGCGGCTGTCGGACAAGATCGCCGGCGCCTACAGCAGCGTCGGCATCAGCCACTTCGTCACCTTCCTCGAGAACACCGAGAGCTACCGCCGCGACCTGCGGCGTGCCGAGTACGGCGACGAACGCGACCCGGCGATGCGCGAGTTCCTCCACAGCATCTCGCCGCTGACCAACGCCGATCAGGTGAAGAAGCCGCTGCTCATCACCCAAGGCAAAAACGACCCACGCGTTCCGTGGACCGAAAGCGAGCAGATCGTGCGCAAGCTGCAGGCCCGTGGCGTGCCCGTGTGGTACCTGCTGGCCGATAACGAAGGCCATGGCTTCGCGCGGCGCGAAAACGCCGACCACCAGTTCGCGACGCTGGTGCGCTTCGTCGAGGAGACGGTGCTGAAGTAGCGCAGTCAGAACACCGCGTGCTCGCGGCGCTGGTCGGCGACCTCGCCGCGCAGCAGCGCGGCGTAGTGCGCATGCAGCGTGTCGGTGCCGGACTCGGGCGTGGCGTCGGCGTCGTAGCGCCCGGCCTCGGCGTCCCACACCAGCATCGACTCGGTCGCGTAGTAGCGGCCGATGCGCGCCAGCTCGGCCTTGGCGCGCAGCGGCGGCAGCACCCGGCCCAGCAGCGCCAGCGTGGCGGCGATGCCGTCGAGCAGCTTGACCGGCACGCGCTTCACCCGCAGCTCGCGGCCGAGCAGCTGCGACAGCAGCGCCACCTGGTCCAGCGGCGTCAGCGCCGGCCCCGGGCCGCCGATGGGCAGCACGCGGTCGTGGCGCGTGGGGTCGTCGATGCAGCCGGCGATGTAGTCGGCCAGGTCGCGGTCGCTGATCGGCTTGCAGGCCGTCAGCCGGCCGTCGCCGAACACGAGAAAGGGCTTGCCCGCCCGCACCCGCGCCAGTTGCCCCGACAGCGACTTGAAAAAGGCCGTCGGCCGCACGATCGACCAGCGCAGGCCCGAGGCTCGCAACTCGGCCTCGAAGGCCAGCTTGGCCTGCTGGAAGGCGAGCCGGGGCTTCTGCACACACAGCGCCGACAGCAGCACCACCTGCTGCACGCCGTGCGCGCGCAGCAGCGCCAGGGCCTGGCTGTGGGCGCGGTGGTCCACGCGCCAGGCATCGGCCGGCTCGCCGGTGCGCGAGGCCAGGCAGGACACCCAGATGTCGAAGCGCTCGTCGGCCAGGCCGTCGCGCGCCAGGGCTGCCGCATCCAGCACCTCGGCCTCGCGCACGGTGGCCGCTGCGGGCAGCGCGGCCTTGGCCGCCGAGCCGGACCGCACCACCGCCACGACCTCGAAGCCGCGTTGCAGCAGCGCCTGCACGGTGGCGCGGCCGATGGTGCCGGTGGCGCCGGTGACGAGCACGCGCTTCATCGTCTTGCCCTCGAGCTCACCCTCACTCACACCACTCACACCACGCGCTCGACAGACACCGCATGCCGCGGCCGCCCTTCCGACTCGAAGACATCGAGGTTGTCGATCGTGATGTCGGCGATCGCTGTCAGCGCCTCTTCGGTGAAGAAGCCCTGGTGGCCGGTGATGACCACGTTCGGGAAGGTCAGCAAGCGCGCGAAGACATCGTCGCGCAGCACCACGCTGCTCAGGTCGCGGAAGAACAGGTCGCCTTCCTCCTCGTACACGTCGAGGCCCAGGCTGCCCAGGTGCCCGCTCTTCAGCGCGCGGATCACGGCGCGCGTGTCGACCACGCCGCCGCGGCTGGTGTTGACGAGCATCGCGCCACGCTTCATCTGCGCCAGCGCGGCGGCGTCGATCAGGTGGTGGGTGGCGGGCGTGAGCGGGCAGTGCAGGCTGACGATGTCGCTGCCCGCCAGCAACTCGGGCAGCGGCACGTAGCGCGCGCCAAGGGCGATGCAGGCCGCGTCTTCATCGGGCGCGTGCGCCAGCAAATGGCAGCCGAAGCCGGCCATGATGCGCGCGAAGGCGCTGCCGATCTGCCCGGTGCCCACCAGGCCCACGGTGCGGCCGACGAGGTCGAAGCCGAGCAGGCCGTCGAGCGAGAAGTTGCCTTCGCGCACACGGGCATAGGCCTTGTGGATCTTGCGGTTCAGTGCCAGCACCAGGGCCGCGGTGTGCTCGGCCACTGCGTGGGGCGAATACGCCGGCACGCGCCCCACCGCGATGCCCAGCGCCGCGGCGGCGGCCAGGTCGACATGGTTGAAGCCCGCCGAGCGCAACACCACCAGACGCACGCCGCGGGCATGCAGCGCGCCCAGCACCTCGGCGTCGAGCCGGTCGTTGACGAAGGCGCACACGGCATCGGCGGCGCCGGCGGCCGGCACGGTGCTCAGGTCGAGCCGGGCCTCGAGGTAGTCCATGCGATGCCGGCCAGCGGCGTTGGCGCGATCGAGGAACTCGCGGTCGTAGCGGCGGGTGCTGTAGACGGCAACGTGCATGAGCGGGCTTTCGGTGGCGGCAGCCCGCACCGTAGCACGCCCTTAGCGGCCGGGGGTGCGGGCCTGGGCCGCCGGCATCCATGACGACGGCCGCAGCCGCGGCCAAGGCGTCGAGCCCGAAGGCTTGGCGCGCCGGCCCGCTTGAGTCCGGCTCAGGGGCTGATCACGCCCTGACCAGGCCCTGCTCGAGCAGTGACCGCGCGCAGTCGAGGATGCTGTCTTCCTCGGCCCGCGTCTGCCAGCCCAGCCGCTGGCGCGCATGGCTGGCATCGTGGTGGCGCACGGTGCCCAGTTCGCTGGACACCGCGCGTGCCACCGCACTGAAGGGGGCCGCCAGCCGCATCACCCAGTC
>JBIJAP010000365.1:0-3907 GCA_044345715.1 Rubrivivax sp. | reverse complement strand
CTGGAGCGCCTACCTCGGCCGCCTGGCGCGCAAGACCGGCTTCTCGCAGCGCTACGAGCTCGACCTGCTGCGCCTGCGTCTGGCCACCGGCACGCTCGTCAAGACCGAGGAGTACATGGAGATCGCGCAACTGTCGCTGCAGGCAGGCTTCCCGGCCGAGGCGCGCAAGATCATTGATCAGGGCTACGCCAACAAGCTGCTGGGCACCGGTGCCGAGGCAGGCCGCCACCAGCGCCTGCGAGATCTGGCGATCAAGCAAGAAGGCGAGGCCAAGGCCAACCTGGGCAATCTCGCGACCCAGGCCGAGGCGGACAAGGACGGCGACGCCCTCGTGAAATGGGGCTACGCCTTCGTGACGCAGGGCGAGATCGACAAGGGCATCGCCCTCATCCAGGCCGGCGCGGCGATGCCGGGCATCAAGCGCCCCGACGAAGCCCGCCTGCGCCTGGGCATGGCGCAGCTGCAGTCGCCGAAGAGCCGCAGCGCGGCTCTGCAGACACTGCGCAGCGTGCGCGGCACCGATGGCACGGCCGACATCGCGCGCCTGTGGACAGCCGTCCAGCCTTGAGATGAGCGCATCAGCGCAGCCGGCCTGGCTGCACGAGGCCGGCGGTGGGGCTGAAGATGGCGTCTGGGCCATCGACACCGGCTTCCACCGCGATGACTTCGACGCCGCCTGGCTCGTCGTGCAGCAGGGCCGAGCCGCCTTCATCGACACCGGCACGCACTTCGCGCTGCCGCGCCTGCTGGGCGCGCTCGAGGCGCTGGGCCTCGCCCGCGAGGCCGTGGACTGGGTGATTCCCACGCACGTGCACCTCGATCACGCCGGGGGCGCCGGCTCGCTGATGGCCGCGCTGCCCAACGCGCTGATGCTGGTTCACCCGCGCGGCGAGCGCCACATGGTCGACCCGTCCGCGCTGTGGGCCGGCGCCACGGCCGTGTATGGCGAAGACGAGATGGCGCGCAGCTACGGCGTCGTCACGCCCGTGCCGGCCGAGCGGGTGCGCGTGTCGCACGACGGCCAGGTGCTCGACTGGGCCGGCCGCGGCCTGACGCTGATCGACACCCCCGGCCATGCGCGCCACCACCACTGCATCTGGGACCCGCTGACGCAGGGCTGGTTCACCGGCGACACCTTCGGCCTGAGCTACCGCGAGTTCGACACGCCCAAGGGCGCCTGGATCGTGCCGACCTCGACGCCGGTCCAGTTCGAGCCCGAGGCACTGCAGGCCTCGATCACGCGGCTGCTGGCCAAGGGGCCGCGCTGCATGTACCTCACGCACTACGGTCGCGTGAACGACGTACCGCGCCTGGGCGCGCTGCTGCAAGGCCTGCTGGCCGAGATGGTGGCGCTGGGCGAAAGCCAGCGCGGCCAAGCCGACCCGGCCGTCCGCCACGACGCGCTCAAGCAAGGCCAGCTCGACATCTTCTCGCGCAGCCTGCGCGCGCATGGCGTGGACTTCGACCCCACGCGAATCGCCGAGTTGCTGGCCATCGACCTGGAGCTCAACGCCCAGGGCATGGCCGTCTGGCTCGACCGGCCGGCGCGGGCTTGAAGGCCAGGCGGCAGCCGTACACTGCCGCCCCCACTGCCGCCCCCCCACTGCCGATCGCCCGCACGATGAGCTCATCCACCGTCCACTTCGGCCTGCAAGGCCGAGTCGTCATCGTCACCGGCGCAGCGCAGGGCATCGGCGAAGCCTGTGTGCGCCGCCTGGTGCAGGACGGCGCGGCCGTGGCCTTGTGGGACGTGGCCGACGGCCCCGGCCAGGCGCTGGCCGACATGCTGGCCGGCACCGGCACGGCCGTGGCCTACCAGCACTGCAACGTCGCCGACAAGGCCAGTGTCGACGCCGCGCTGGCCGCCACGCTGGCGCGCTTCGGCCATGTCGACGGCCTCGTCAACAACGCAGGCATCTTTCGGGCGGCGCCCTTCCTCGAGGTCACCGAGGCCGACTGGGACGCCGTGATCGCCGTCAACTTGAAGGGCAGCTTCCTGGTCGGGCAGGCGGTGGCACGGCACATGGTGGGCCGCACCGGCGACTCGCGCGGCGCCATCGTCAACATGAGCTCGGTCAATGGCACGCTGGCCATCCCCAGCATCGCCAGCTACAACGCCAGCAAGGGCGCCATCAACCAGCTCACGCGCGTGATGGCGCTGTCGCTGGCCGACCAGGGCGTGCGCGTCAATGCCGTGGCGCCGGGCACCATCGCCACCGAGCTGGCGCGCAGCGCCGTGCTCACCAGCGACGAGGCCAAGGCGCGCATCATGAGCCGCACGCCCATGAAGCGCCTGGGCGAGCCCGAGGAGATCGCGGAAGTCTGCGCCTTCTTGCTGTCGGATGCGGCGAGCTACATGACGGGCGAGATCGTCGTCGTCGACGGCGGACGCATGACGCTGAACTACACGGTGCCGGTGTGATCGGCGTGAGCCCGCTTTGAGCCATTCATGAGCTTTGAGGCCTTCGCCGTCAGCACCGGCGTCGTGGCGCTGGGCGAGATGGGCGACAAGACGCAGCTGCTGGCGCTGCTGCTGGTGGCGCGCTGGCGCCAGCCCTGGACCATCGCCGCCGGCATCCTGGTGGCCACGCTGGCCAACCACGCGGGGGCGGCGGCGCTCGGCACATTCGTCACCCGCTGGCTCAGCCCCGAGGTGATGCGCTGGCTGCTGGGCATCAGCTTCATCGCCATGGCGCTGTGGATGCTCAAGCCCGACGACGCCGGTGACGAGGTCGAAGGCGCCGGCACCGGCCGCTGGGGCGTGTTCGGCCTCACCGTGATCGCGTTCTTCCTGGCCGAGATGGGCGACAAGACGCAGATCGCCACCGTGATGCTGGCGGCGCGCTTCGATGCCCCGGTGGTGGTGACCGCCGGCACCACGCTGGGCATGATGCTGGCCAACGCGCCGGCGCTGTGGCTCGGAGATGCGCTGCTCAAGCGCGTGCCCATCCAGTGGGTGCACCGCATCGCGGCGGTGGTATTCCTGAGCCTGGGCGTGGCGGTGCTGCTGGGGCTTGGCGAATAATCGATCGCATGAATCTTCTCCACACCATGCTGCGCGTCGGCAACCTGCAGCGCTCCATCGACTTCTACACCCAGGTGCTCGGCATGACGCTGCTGCGCACCACGACGCGGCCCGACCAGCAGTACGACCTGGCCTTCGTCGGCTACGGCCCCAACCCGGGGCACGCCGAAATCGAGCTCACCTACAACTACGGCGTCGAGCGCTACGAGCTCGGCACCGCCTACGGCCACATCGCCATCGGCGTGGCCGACGTGGCCGCCACCTGTGCCGGCCTGCGCGACAAGGCGCAGGCCCTGGGCGGCGCCATCACGCGCGAGCCCGGCCCGGTGAAGGGTGGCGCCACCGTCATCGCCTTCATCACCGACCCCGACGGCTACAAGATCGAGCTGATCGAACGCCGCACGTCCAGCTGAACACCAACGAGGCGCCGCGATGTACCTGCCTGCCCACTTCGCGCAGACCGACACTGCCGCGCTGCACGCGCTGATGGCGGCCTACCCGCTGGCCACGCTGGTGGTGAGCGGCGCGCACGGCACCACGGCCGACCTGGTGCCACTGCACCTGCACCTCGCCCCCGATGCCCCCGCCGAGCTGCGCGGCCATGTGGCCCGCGCCAACCCGCTGTGGCGCCATGCCGGCGGGCAGGCGGTGCTGGCGGTGTTCCACGGCCCGCAGGCCTACGTCACGCCCTCGTGGTACCCGAGCAAGGCGCGCCACGGGAAGGTGGTGCCGACCTGGAACTACACGATGGTGCAGGCCCGCGGCACCCTGCATGCGGTGGACGATGCCCCCTGGCTGCGCGAGCTGGTGGGCCTGCTCACCGACGTGCACGAAACCCCGCGCACCGCGCCCTGGGCCGTTGACGACGCGCCCGAGGACTAC
>JBIJAP010000364.1:0-3939 GCA_044345715.1 Rubrivivax sp. | reverse complement strand
ACCGGTGGCGGCAGCTGCGCCAGAGCCGGGGCGGGCAGCAGCGCCGCGCCCAGCAGCGCCAGCGCCCAGATGGTGGCGCGCCTCATGCCGCGAACGGGCCGCTGATGGCCACCGAAAAGCCCGGCGCGTACACGTTGGCGAACAGCGTGCGTCCGTCGGGGCTGAAGCAGGCGCCGGCCCACTCGGCGCCGCGGAAGTCGCCCTTCAGGCCCGGGAGCTCGTTGTTGAACTGCGCGTTGTTGCGCGCCAGCTCGAACAGCTCGCCCTTGCGCGTGAGGGCGAACAGGCGCTGCACGGGCTGGCGCGAGTCCTCGCACACGACGATGGCGCCGTTAGGCGCCAGGCACAGGTTGTCGGGGTGATCAAAGACGTGGGCGCCCGGCGACTCGTGGAACAGCTCCAGCACCTGCTCGCGCGGATGCAACAACCAGATCTGCCCGGCCCCGGCGTCGCCGCCGCTGGTGGAGGTGAACCACACCTCGCCCGGGCCCACGAACACACCTTCGAGCCGGGCAAACACACTGGCGCCTTGCGCCACGCCTTGGCGCAGCACGCCGTCGCGGCTGCCGCGGGTGGGGTCGATGCCGCGCTCGGGGTGCTCGATGTCCACCCAGTCCACGCTCCAGCGCTGGCCGGTGCGCAGGCCGCTGCGCAAGTCGGATGCCCCGCGAGCGCGCAGCATCTGCAGCCGCCCGCCCTCGGCCAGGCGGCCGGGCGTGCGCGGCAGCAGGCGGTAGAAGCCGGCGGCGCCCTGGTCTTCGGTGAGGTAGACGATGCCGTCGGCGGGGTCGACCACAGCGGCCTCGTGCACGAACTGGCCCAGCGCCGTGAGCGGCCACGCGTCGGAGCCGCCGCGCGCCGGCACCTCGAACACCCAGCCGTGCGAACGCTCGGCCGTGTGCGACTGGCCACCCCGCTGGATGCGCTGGCCGGCGGCGCTGACGGTCTCTTCGCAGCTGAGCCAGCTGCCCCAGGGCGTGGTGCCGCCGGCGCAGTTGACCAAGGTGCCCGACAGCGAGCCGCGTGCCTCGAGCAGCCGGCCCTGTGCGCGATCGTAGCGCAGCGTGACGGTGCCACCGCCGCAGGGCGTGTCGTAGTGTGTGGCCGCAGGGCCGAAGCTGCCATCGAAGCGGTTGATCTCGTGGTTGCGGACCAGCGTGAAGACCTCGCCCTCGACCGCCACGATGCCCATGCCGTCGGGTGCGCTCGGGATGCGGCCACCTTCGACGAGCGGCTCGGTGACCCAGCCGAAGCTGCGGTAGCTGAAGCCCTCGGGCAGCATCAGCAGCGGCAGGCCGGTGCTGCCGTCGGCCACCGGGCGCAGCGGGCCATAGCCGGCCGCACGGCGGGGCGCGCGCGGCGCCGCGGCACGTGCGCCAAAGGCCGCGGCGAGCGGGCTCAGGGCCAGAGCGCCAGCCCCGCGCAGCAGTTGGCGGCGGTGCCAGGTGGATTCAGGGGTAGGCGGCCGGCGGTTCATGTCGAGGGGTGGTCAAGTGCTCTCAGGGCTTGCGCCGCGCCTGGGCCAGCCGCTGGGCGTAGCCCGCGGCGCGCGCCTCGTCGCCACGGGCGCGGTGGATCTGCTCGAGCTCTTCGAGCACGAAGGGGTCGGGGTCGCCGACGATGTGCATCTGGCCTTCGAGCCGCGTCTGCTGCGCCAGGGCCTCGTCGAGCCGGCCCACCAGGCGCAGGCCGCGCGCCACCAGCCAGCGCGCCACGTACTGCTGGCGCGGGCTGGCCTGCGCGGCCTCGCGCAGCGCCAGCGCGCGCTCGTAGTGCGGCAGCGCTTCAGCGTGGCGCCCCTGCGTGTGCAGGCTCAAGCCCAGGTTGTTGCGGATCGAGGCCTCCCACTGGCGGCCGGCGGGCTGCGTGCCCAGCACCATCTGCAGCGCCTGCTCGTTCCAGCGCTGCTGCTGGGCGGGCGCGTCGTCGACGAGGGCCATCATGTGCACGGCGTCGATGGCCAGGCCGTCGAGCC
Source organism: Rubrivivax sp. (assembly GCA_044345715.1). GTDB lineage: Bacteria > Pseudomonadota > Gammaproteobacteria > Burkholderiales > Burkholderiaceae_C > Rubrivivax. The sequence continues at coordinate 1,964 of JBIJAP010000364.1, read as the reverse complement.
CGGCTTGGCGGGCCACGGCCAGCGCCCGCAGGTAGGCGCTGCGCGCGATCTCCAGGTTGTCGGGCGTGCGTTCGGCCGGCCGCGTGACCGCCGAGATGTGGTTGCGCCCCCATTCCAGCGCATGCCGGGCGCGCGCCTCGGGCCCGGCGCCGGCGAGCTGTGGCTCCAGCGACTTCAGCAGCTCCCGGGCCCGCGGCAGATCGCGCCGCAGGCCGTGGGTGCGTGCGATCTGCGTCTGCAGGATCAGCACGTCGTCGCCCTGCGCCGTGGCCAGTGCGTCGCGAAAGCGCTGCTCGCTCAAGCCCGGGTTGGCAAAGTCCCACAGCGCCGCCACGTCGACGGCGGCACGCGCTGCGGGCGGCGCCGCCAGCACGATTCCTACCAGTGCGCCCACCAGCGCGCTTGCCAGCAGGCGCTGCCAAGGCCGGGCACGGCGGGGCTGCAGAGGGCAGAAGACGGCGTTCATGCGGCAGGCACTCTACGCGCAGGCAGCGGCTCAGCGGCCCTCTGATTCGACCCAGGCCTCGATTGCGGTGCGCACCTCGGCCGGCCGCTCGGTGAGTGGCCAGTGGTGGCAGTCGATGGCCTCGATGCGCACCCGTGGCCCAGCCAGCGCGGCCTGCATCGCGGCCGCCTGGGCGAAGGTGGCGCCGCTGGACAGCAGCGCCAGCACGGGCATCGGCAGCGCGCCCGGCGCGGGCACGGCCCTGAACATCTCGACCATGTCCTGCAGGTACACCGCCAGTGGCACATGGGCCAGGTCCGCCCGCATCGAGCTGTAGCGGGCGATGAACGCGGCCTCGGCGGCCGGATCGGGGTTGGCCAGCGCCTCGCGCGCCAGCTGGTCCATCGCGCGCAGGTCCAGCGGCGGCAGGGCGCCGCGGTGCAGGCCCAGCGCGTTGGCCGCCCGCACGCCGGCCGCGGCCAGCCGCAGCAAGGGCGCGCTGTGCGCGATGCGGCGCGGCCGGCCGTGCAGGGCCTGGCGGAACACCGGGTCGATCAACACCAGGCCCGCCACGCACTGCGGGTGCCGCGCCGCCAGGTGCAGCGCCACCTGCGCGCCCATGCTGTGGCCCACGACGAAGGCCCGCGCCGCGCCTTCTGCAGCGAGCACGGCGGCGAGGTCGTCGCACCAGGTCTCGGTGTTCAGGCGCCCGCGCGTGAGCGAGCCGCCGTGGCCGCGCAAGTCCACACGCAACAGCGGCCGCTGCTGCGCCAGCTGCGAGTGCTCGCAGAACTCCTCGAAGCGGCTGGCATTGCTGGCCAGGCCGTGCAGCAGCAGCAGCGGGGCGGCTTCGCTGGCGCCGGCGTCGCGGCCCGGCCCGTGCCGAAACCAGCGCAGGCGCACGCCGTCGGGCCGGTTCAGGTGGCGCTCGGCGGCGTCTTGGGCTTGTGTGCTCATGGCGGCGATTTCAACCGATGGGCCGCAAGGCCCTGTTCGGTTGTACGCCAGACGGCGTATTCCGTGACCCCGTCGCCCTCGTGACACTGCTCCTCGACCTTCAACCAGGAGCGAGAACCCCATGAACACGACCCGCCGCCAAGCCGGCAAGACCCTCACCGCGCTCGCGATCGCCGCTGCGGGCGTCACGTTGTCCCCGCTGGCGCTGGCCCAGGCTGGCGGCACCATCAAGGTCGGCATCCTGCATTCGCTGTCGGGCACCATGGCCATCAGCGAGACGGTGCTCAAGGACGTGGCCCTGATGGCCATCGACGAGATCAACGCCAAGGGCGGCGTGATGGGCAAGAAGCTCGAGGCCGTGGTGGTGGACCCGGCCTCGAACTGGCCGCTGTTCGCCGAAAAGGCCAAACAGCTGATCAGCCAGGACAAGGTGGCAGTGACCTTCGGCTGCTGGACGAGCGTGTCGCGCAAGAGCGTGCTGCCGGTGTTCGAGGGCAACAACGCACTGCTGTTCTACCCGGTGCAGTACGAAGGCGAAGAGCTCAGCGCCAACGTGTTCTAC
>JBIJAP010000362.1:0-3952 GCA_044345715.1 Rubrivivax sp. | reverse complement strand
CGCCTACAGCCGCCTGGGCCAGCCGCCCTGGGCCAACCCGGTGCTGTGGAGCGTGCTGGTGCTGGCGCTGCTGCTGCTGGCCACGGGCACGCCGTACCCCACGTACTTCTCGGGCGCGCAGTTCATCCACTTCCTGCTCGGCCCGGCCGTGGTGGCGCTGGCCTGGCCGCTGTGGCAGCGCCGCGCCGAACTGCGTGCGCGGCCCGTGGCGCTGGGCGCGGCGGCGCTGGCCGGCGCCGGGGCCTCGGTGGCCGTGGCGCTGGGCCTGGGCTGGGCGCTGGGCCTGCCGCTGCCGCTGCTGGCCTCGCTCGCGCCCAAGGGCACCACGGCGCCAGTGGCCATGGGCGTGGCCGAGGCGCTGGGCGGCGTGCCGGCGCTGGCGGCGGTGTTCGCGGTGCTCACGGGCCTGGTGGGTGCGGTCGCGGGCAAGTACCTGTTCGATGCGCTGAAGCTCAAGCGCCCCGAGGTGCGCGGCTTCGCGCTCGGCACCTCGGCCCACGGCATCGGCGCGGCGCGGGCCTGGCAGGTGCACCCGGCGGCCGGCGCCTATGCCGCGCTGGGCCTGAGCCTGCAGGTGCTGATCGCCGCCTTGCTGATGCCGCTGGTGTTGCCGTTCCTCCTGTCGCGCCTGCCTTCCTGAGCCTTCACCAATGCAAACCAACCTGGCGCCCGAGTTCCGTGGCACGCCCGACGGCCAAGAGGCCGAGGCCATCCTGCGCAAGTGCGTGCACTGCGGCTTCTGCACCGCCACCTGCCCCACCTACCAGCTGCTTGGCGACGAGCTCGACGGCCCCCGCGGCCGCATCTACCTGATGAAGCAGGTGCTCGAGGGCGGCGAGGTTACGCGCAAGACGCAGCAGCACCTGGACCGCTGCCTCACCTGCCGCAACTGCGAAACCACCTGCCCGAGCGGCGTCGACTACGGCCACCTGGTGGAGATCGGCCGCCGCGTCGTCGAGGCCAAGGTCGAGCGCCCCAAGGGCGAGCAGGCCGTGCGCTGGTTGTTGAAGGAAGGGCTGACGTCGCCGATGTTCGGCCCCGCGATGAAGCTCGGCCAGCTGGTGCGGCCGCTGCTGCCGGCGGCGCTGAAGGCCAAGGTGCCGGCGCCGGCCACGGGCGTGGCGGCCGCGCGCGCCCACCGCTGGCCCACGCGCGAGCACCCGCGCAAGATGTTGATGCTGATGGGCTGCGTGCAGCCGGCCATGATGCCCAACATCAACAGCGCCACCGCCCGCGTGCTCGACGCCGCCGGCATCCAGGCGCTGGTGGCCGACGGCGCCGGCTGCTGCGGCGCCATCCGCGCGCACCTGAACGATCACGAAGGTGGCCTGGCCGACATGCGCCGCAACATCGACGCCTGGTGGCCACTGGTGCAGGGCCTTACGGCGCAGGGCAAGGTCGAGGCGCTGGTGATGAACGCCAGCGGCTGCGGCGCCACGGTCAAGGACTACGGCCACGCGCTGGCGCACGACCCCGACTACGCCGACAAGGCCGCCGCCATAAGCGCGCTGACGCGCGACCTGTCCGAGCTGCTGCCGGGCCTGCTGCCCACGTTGTTGCCCAAGCTGCAGGCGGCCACGCAGGGCCGCGGCAAGGCGCTGTCGCCACGCAAGCTGGCCTTCCACCCGCCCTGCACGCTGCAGCACGGCCAGCAGCTGCGCGGCGGGGTCGAGCAGGCGCTGGGCGCGCTCGGCTTCGAGGTGCAGCTGGCCACCGCCGAAAGCCACCTGTGCTGCGGCAGCGCCGGCACCTACAGCGTGTTGCAGCCCGAGCTGGCCACGCAACTGCGCGACCGCAAGCTCGGCCAGCTGGCGCCGCTGCAGGCCGAGGTCATCGTCAGCGCCAACATCGGCTGCATCCAGCACCTGCAGACGGGCACCGAGACGCCCGTGCGCCACTGGGTCGAGGTGCTCGACGAGGCGCTGGGCTGAACGCGATGCGCTGGCGCCGCCGCTTCGGCCTGCGGCCAGTGCCCAGCTCCGAGGTGCGCGGCATCATGATGGCCGCCGTCGACGGCCGCTGCACCAACTGCGAGACGCCGCTGTCCGAGCCGCTTCCCAATTTCTGCCCCGAGTGCGGCCAGGACACCAACCTCAACCCGCCGACGTTGCGCGAGTTCTGGGCCCAGTTCACCGACACCTACCTCGCGCCCAAAGGCGCGATGTGGGCGACGCTGAAGATGCTGCTGTCGCGCCCGGGCGAGCTGACGGCGCAGTACCTCACGGGCCGGCGTCGCCAGTACGTGCTGCCGCTGCGCCTGTTCGGCCTGGCCACGGTGGTGATGCTGGTGGTGATGCGGGTGGTCAGCGTCATCGAGCTGTCGGTGCTGGACGACCCCGCCCTCACCGCCGCGCTGGCCGAGCGGCCCACGCAGGTGTCGCTGGAGCTGGGCTTCGGCCGTGCCGGCGTGACCGAGGGCCGCTTCTACTGCGAGGGGCTCACGCCCTGGTTGTGCCAGCGCCTGCAGGTCAAGCTCGACATGAGCACGCACGACCTGCTGGTGCAGATCGAGCGCGTCAGCGACCGCATGGCGCGCAATGCGGGCGTAGTCATGCTGGTGCTGCTGCCGGCCTTTGCCGGCGTGCTGACGCTGCTGTACCGCTACCGCGGCATGGGCTACACCGAGCATCTGGTGTTTGCGATGCACCTGCACGCGTTCTGGTTCCTTGTCGTCGCGGTGATGATCACGGCGCCGTCGAGGCTGCTGCTGCCTGCGGTAGTGGTGATCCCGGCCTACGCCGGCCTGGCGTTCCGCCGCGTCTACGGCGGCCGCACCTGGGGCCTGGTGTGGCGCGGCGCGCTGCTGAGCGTGGTGCACCTGGTGCTGGTGGCGGCCATCGTGGCCGTCACGGCGTTGGTGGCGCTGCTGATCTGAGGCTGGGATGAACGACGCCGTCGCGCCCACCGCCTGCGCCAACTGTGGCCACGCCTTCGATGCGCCGCCACCCACCTTCTGCCCCGCCTGCGGCCAGGAAAGCCGCGTGCGCGCCCCCACGTTGGGCGAGTTCGTGCAGCAGTTCGGTGGCGCCTACTTCAGCACCGAGGGCGCGCTGTGGCGCACGCTCAAGCTGCTGCTGCTCAAGCCCGGTGAGCTGACGAAGCAGTACCTCGCCGGCCGCCGCAAGCACTACGTGCTGCCGCTGCGCCTGTACCTCTCGGTCAGCGTGCTCGCGATCCTGCTGCTGCGCCTGGTGGCTGGCGCCAGCGTCAACCTCGGCCTGCCGCCCGACCTGGACCTGCGCAAGGGCCAGTACAGCATCCTCGAGTTCGGCGAAGGCAGTGGCGCCGGCATGAAGGACGGCGTGTTCTTCTGTCGCGGCATGCCGGCGTGGTTCTGCAAGCGGCTCGAGCGCCGCCTCGACACCGACCCCAAGGGCCTGCAGCGCGAGGCCGAGGAACTGGGCGGCCGCTTCATCAGCAACCTCGGCGGCGCGATGTTCCTGATGGTGCCGCTGTTCGCGATGTGCCAGAGGATCGTCTACTGGAACCGCCGGCTGCGCTACACCGAGCACCTGGTGTTTGCGCTGCACCTGCACGCGTTCTGGTTCCTGTGCCTGCTGTTGACGCTGCTGCCGTACGAGTGGATGCCAGTGGTGTCGATCCTGCTCGTGCCGGTGTATGCGCTGGCGGCGCTCAAGCGCGTGTACGGCGGCCGTTGGTTTTGGCGCTGGCTGCGCGCGGCGCTGGTGTCGCTGGTCTACGGCATCGCGTTGTCGGTGGTGCTGGCGCTGGCGGTGGTCTGGTCGCTGCTGTTCTGATCCCGCCCGGGCTCGTCAGGGGCGCCTGTCGCCGGCGATGTCTTCACGGCTTGACACAAAGCAAATCGCGGCCTCTGCACCGGCCTTAGTCTGAAGTTCCACCGCCGCCGGCCCAGATCTCCTTTATCCATCAAGCACTTGCGATGGATTTCAGGTTTGGTTTTCTGACTACGGCTGGATGGCCTGTATGAGCG
>JBIJAP010000363.1:0-3952 GCA_044345715.1 Rubrivivax sp. | reverse complement strand
CGTCATGTGCGCGCTGCTGCGGTCGCGCGTGCTCTGCGTGTTGACGTGGGTGACATTGACCTTGTCCTTGACGAAGACTTCGCTGATGTCGCGCAGCAGGCCCGGCCGGTCGGCGGCCTCCACCACCACGTCGAGCGGGTAGACCGCCGGCTTGTCGTGCGCGGCCCTGCCCCACTCGACCTCGATCACGCGCTCGGGCGAGGTGGCCGCCATCTGGCGCAGGTTGCTGCAGTCGCGCCGGTGCACAGCCACGCCCTTGCCGCGCGTCACGAAACCGGCAATGGCATCGGGTGGCGCCGGCCGGCAGCAGCGCGCCAGCGAGGTGAGCAGCGAGTCCATGCCCACCACCAGCACCCCGCCCCGCGCGCCGCTGGCGGTGCTGCGCGAGGGCTTCAGCGCGATGGTCTCGTCGGGCGCCACCGGGCCGGGCGGGCGCAGCAGGTTCTCGATCGTGCGCAGCGAGAACTCGTCCTTGCCCACCACCTCGAACAGCGCCTCGGCGTTCTTGAAGCCCAGCTGTTCGGCCAGGCGGTCACGTTCCAGGGCCGTGCGGCCTTCGCGCTGCAGCAGCTTCTCCACCGCCTCGCGGCCGCGCGCCACGGTCTGCGCCTGCGCCTGCGCGTTGAACCAGGCCCGCACCTTGGCGCGTGCCCGCGGGCTGGCCAGGTAGCCGAGCTCGGGGTTGATCCAGTCGAGTGACGGGCCGCCTTCCTTGACCGTGACGATGTCGACCGTCTGCCCCGATCGCAGCGGCGTGTTCAGCGGCACCAGCGCGCCGTCCACCCGCGCCCCGCGGCAGCGCTGGCCGAGCTCGGTGTGCAGCGCATAGGCAAAGTCCACCGGCGTGCCGCCCGCAGGCAGATCGATGATGGTGGCCTGCGGCGTGAAGACGTAAATGCGGTCGGCGAAGGCTTCGCCCCCGCCGCCGCCGCCGGCCGCACCGCCATCGGCTGCGCCACCCTGGCCGGCGAAGTCACGCTCCCAGGCCAGCAGCTCACGCAGCACGGCCTTGCGCGCCTCGGCCACCTTCTCCTCGAACTCGCCGCTGGCCACGACGCCGGCGTAGCCCTTCACACCCGCTTCCTTGTACATCCAGTGCGCGGCCACGCCGTGCTCGGCGTGCTCGTGCATGGCGCGGGTGCGGATCTGCACCTCGAGCGGCCGGCCGTCCTCGTCGCGCACCACGGTGTGCAGGCTCTGGTAGCCGTTGGGCTTGGGGCGGGCGATGTAGTCGTCGAACTCGCCGTCCACCAGCGGCAGCGCCTCGTGCACGCGGGCCAGGGCCGCGTAGCACGCGGCGACGTCGGCCACGATGACCCGCAGCGCCCGCGCGTCGAACACGCGCTCGAAGGCCAGGCCTTTGCCCTGCATCTTCTTCCAGATGCTCCAAAGGTGCTTGGGGCGGCCCTGCACATCGGCCTCGATGCCGTGGCGTGCCAGCAGCACCTGCAGCCGCTCGCGCGCGGCCCGCACGCTGCCTTCGCGCTCACTGCGCTTCTGGTCCACCAAGCGGGCGATCTGCTGGTACTGCTCGGGCTGCAGCATGCGGAATGCCAGGTCCTCCAGCTCCCACTTCACCTGCCAGATGCCCAGCCGGTTGGACAGCGGCGCGAACACCTGCTGCGTCTCGGTGGCCAGCATCGGCGGGCATGGCGTGCGGGTGCTGGCGAACCAGCGCATCGTCTGCAGGCGCGAGGCCAGGCGCAGCAGCACCACGCGCAGATCGCGCGAAAACGCCAACAGCATCTTGCGCACCCGCTCGGTCTGCTCGGCGCGCGTGCTGGCGTCCAGCGCCGTGTGCGCGGCGCGGGCCGCGCGCTGCACCTGCACCAGTTGACGCGTCAGCGTGACCAGGCTGGCGTATGACGGCCCGAAGGCCTTGCGCACCACTTCTTCGGGGCGCTGCAGGTAGTCACCCGCGTAGACGAGGTAGGCCGCCGCTTCGAGCGCGGGCGCCGCGCCGATGTCGCGCAGCACCGCGGCCACGCCGTCGGCGTGGGCCAGCGCGTCTTCGCCCGTGTCGAGCAGCTGGCCGGCAAGCAAGGGCTCGGCAAAGGCACGCGCGCGTTGCACCGGATCGGCCGCCAGGGGCGCATCGGCGGCCACGGCGCCAGCCGACTCGGCGCTGGCCAGGTGGACGATGGCTGCGGCGCCGGCGTCCAGCGCCGGCACGCCGCCGGCGGCGGTTTTCACGGCGCCAGAAGGAAGCGGCGCACGACGGCGCGCTGGTCTTCGGCCACCAGCGTGGGCGCGTGGCCGACGCCAGGGAGTTCGTGCACGGTGCAGCGCGGGCCGCGGGCGGCCATGGCGGCCGCGGTGGCGGGGCTGAGCAGGTCGCTCTCGGCGCCGCGCAGCAGCAGCGTCGGGCAGGCGATGCGGTCGTAGAGGTGCCACAACATCGCCTCGCCGGCCGCGGCCGTCTCGGGCGTGGCGGCGCGCACGGGCACGGCGATGGCCGGGTCGTAATGGGGCTTGAAGCCGCTGAGCTTGCCGTTGGGGCCGTCCTGCTCCGCCGGCAGGAGCTGGTGGCGCGTCAGGGCCTGCCACTGCTCGCGCGTGTGCGGGCCAAAGCCACGCGAGATGGCCCAGGTGGCGTCGGCCGCCTCCTCCAGCGTGCGCCAGAAGACGGGCACGCCGAGGTAGCCGAGCACACGGGGAATGAACCCCGGCTCGATGACGGGCCCGACATCGTTGAGCACCAGCCGGGTGATCGGCGTGCCTTGCTGCGCCGCCAGCGCCATGCCGATGAGGCCGCCCATCGAAGTGCCGACCCAGTGCACCTCGGGCACGTTCAGGCGCGCCACCAGCGTGACCATGTCGGCCACGTAGGTGGGCACGCCGTACAGGCGCGGATCGGGCAGCCAGCCCGAGCGGCCACGGCCCACGACATCGGGGCAGATCACACGGTAGTCGGACGACAGGTCGCGCGCCAGCGTGTCGAAGTCGCGGCCCTGGCGCGACAGGCCGTGCACGCAGACCACGACGCGAGGGTTGGCGGCATCGCCCCACTCCCAGTAGCCCATGCGGTGCAGGCCGACCGGGCTGGCGCAGGTGACGTGATGGAGCCGGGGTTCGGGTGTGTTCATGCGCCGATGCTAGCGAGACAGGGCCACGCTGCCGGCCACCGTGACGGACACCGTGGCCTTGCCGGCCTCGACCGGCAGCGCCTCGTCGGCCGACACCGCCATCGCCGAGGCCACCCGCATGCGCGGCTGCGGCTGGCCCATCGGCAGCTCGGTCTGCACGTTCACCTCGCGCAGGGTCCATCCGGCAAAGCCGAACTGGCGGCTGACCTCGTCGGCGCGCGCCCGGAAGCGGCCAATCGCCTCGGCCACGACCTGCGACTCGACCTTCTCGCGCGCCTCGCGCGACAGCGAAAAACCGGTGCTCGCCACCGTCAGCGTCTGGATGCGCCCGGCCAGCTGGGCGATGGCCGCCGTGTCACGGCCCTGCAGTTGCAGCTCGGCGCGGCCCGACCAGCCGCTCATGCGGCCGTCACGACCGTAGCGCGGGTTCAGCGAAAAGCCCCCCGTCTGCACCTCCAGCTCCTGCGGTGCCGTGCCGCGGGCGGCGCGCCGGGCCTCGGCCAGCGCGGTGTCGAGCGCCAGCTTCAGCTGCGCCTGCAGCGCGGCAGCATCGTTGCCTTCGCGCGTGGTGGCGAGCACCACCGTGAGCCAGTGCTGCGGCACCTGCAGGCTGGCCGCGGCAGCCAGTGACACCACGTTCTGCGGCACGGGCAGGGTCTGGGCCGACGAGGCCAAGGCCAGGGCTGCAAGGGCCAGCCCGAAGGAAACACGGCGGGTGGACGACATGGGAAGCACTCCTCTCTTGAGAAACAACCTCAAGTCCAGCCCGTTCAGGCGGCCGCTGCAGCAGGAGCGAGTTGGAAGCCAAGGGCCGCGGCGCGGCGTTTGAGGGCGGAGATGCTGCGCTGGCGCTGCTGCTCGTCGTA